>JAFOMB010000220.1 GCA_017419065.1 Erysipelotrichaceae bacterium
CGAAGAGGACGTTGGAGGTGTTGACCTTCTCGCCGGCGAAGACGAGGTCGGCCTTGTAGTCCGGATAGACGGTGCCGGTGACGGAACCGGTCTTGCCGGAGTTATCGACAGAGGAGACCTGGGCGATGAACTTGTAGTCCAGCTTGTCGATCGTTTCTACATAGGACTGCGTCGTGAATGCGTCATTCTCAAATTCCGCAGTGTAGACGATCTTGCCTTCCGCATAACCGGTAGCCGGGCGTTCGGTAACGATCGCTGTGACGGTCTCAGTGATATTGTGTTCTTCGTTGTTCTTACAAGCCTTGGTAGCTGTGACTGTCAGATGATCTTCAGACCATTTATAGACAGGTTCTGCCCAGTCGTGGCCGGTTGCAGGAACATCCTTTTCCCTGGAGTCTGTATATTCGACACCTTCATAGGTGACTTTCGCGTTGTAAACGACTTTGCCGTCTGTCTCGCAGTTTGCTTCTGTCGTATCTTTTGCTACGACAGCGTTCTTTGTGATCTCGTGAGTCTTATTGTTGTCGCAGAGGAGAGTCAGTTTTGCGGTTTCATAATCTTCGCTCCAGGACCATTCCTTGACAGACCACTTGTGTCCAAGTTCGATCTCGACGACTGTTTCCTTACCGGAGACTCTCTCGATGACCGCTGTCATGACACGGAACATGGCCTTCAGCATCTCCGTGCCGTTTTCCGATGCCTGCAGTCCTGTTAAGACAGCCGGCAGTTCTTCATCATAGACATCGACACTGACTTTGACTTCCTTGAGAGCCTTCGCATAGCTGGAACCGACTGCCAGTTCAGAACCCTCTTCCAGATAGAAGACGACTTTATTGACCGATTTGTCAAGTGTTGTCAGCTTGACGTGATCGCGGATATTCTTATTTAGATTGTTCAGATCGTTGAAGTTGTCCAGTTTCAGATCTTTGACATCCTCTTCGAATTCCAGGAGCTGGTTGCCGATCTGAAGGGTGGAACCCTTTTTGATCAGGAAGTAGCTGTCTTCCTGTTCTCTCGTACCGGCTTCGACATTCTCGCTGTTGACTAAGGCATGCCACATGGCGGAGGTATTTTCATCCGGTTTCGCAATGATCTTGTTTCCGTCTTTGGAGAATGTGTAAGTCGTCTGGAGATCGTTGTATTTCGCCGTGACCTTCGTGCCTTCTGCACCTAACGGAGATAAGGCAGAGCGGACGGTATCCATGGAGACGGACTGCGGTGCGTAGTTTGTCTGGACAGCTCTGCGGTAGTATCTCGTATCGGAAACGCCGAGGCTGGCGACATTGTGCATCCAGATCTCTAAGAGAGCGTTGGAGGTGTTGACGGATTCTCCTTCCATGAGGAGTTCCGCACGGTAGTCATCATAGACTGTTCCGACGACCAGGCCTTCTTTCGCACCGTCCTTGGAGGAAACTTCGACGCGGAACTTGACATCGTTGTTGACTTCATTTCTCTTGCGGAGGTTCGTCAGGACATCTTCGGCGCCTTCCGGTTTCAGACCGTCTTCCGGCCAGGAAACGGTAGCGAGATGACCTTCTTCTGTCTCAGTGACTTCCGCAGGGACTTCTCTGACTTCACTGTCGTACTTGCAGTGGAAAACAGCCGTGCAGGATCTGGCATCTTCCGACCAGTTCCATACCGGTTCTTCCCATTCGTGGATGTGTTCGACTTCGATCGTGAGATTGACGGTCTCTCCATCAAACATGCCCAGGAAGTCGTTTCCTGTCTTCATCAGGAATCTGACCATGTCCTTGAGAGAAGATGTCGCACGCAGTGTGGACAGGATCGCAGCTTCCTGATCGAAGCCTAACGTGACCTTGACATCTCTCTTGAGAGTGGCGATGGTCTGATCGACAGCGAGGATGGAACCCTTCTTGATCGTAAAGGTATAGGCAGAAACGGCTGCGTTCTGTTCCAGGACCGTATGGGCACGGATGTTCTTTTCCAGGGCCTGCAGGTCATTGAAGTTATCGAGGCGGAGATCCTGAGCTGTTTCAAACTTCAGGACTTCTCTTCCCAGCTGCAGGGTAGACCCGTTGGCGACGATGATGTAGCTGTCGTGGTCAGCCTTGGTCGTGACTTCCGCATTCTTCTTGTCTGCTAAAGCCAGCCAGGCATCTCTGGCAGCCGCTTCATCAGTAGAAGCAGTGATCGTCTTGACGGATCCTTCACTTCCGTCAAAGCCGGATCCGGCCAGGGTATACACGACATCTCTTGCGGTATTGTCTGTCAGGACTCTCACATTGACCGTAGCGCCGTTGAAGCCGAACAGGTGTTCCTGTCCTTCTCCGGCAACGAGTTTCAATGCCTCATAGAGGTAGACTTCGGCAGACATGCCGGTGTTGAGAGCTTCCGAAGCCCTTCTGGTCCCTTCAATGCCTAAAGAGTGGATATCCGTAACGGCGACATCCACTTTGACATTGGAAGCATTGACCTTCTGGTTCGGCAATGTCAGCACCATACTGTAGTCAGGGTTGATGACACCACTGACTGTCGTGACACCTCCGTCCTTTCTCGTAGAAGATACGTTTACTTCTACCTTCGGAGTCGGTGCCGGCACCTCTTCTGCTACGACGTTTGCCGGTATGTTCGTAACCAGCATCAGTACAGTCAGAAGAGCGGATAATAGAGATTTCAGTTTTTTCATACGATTTCTCCTCCACAAAAAAGAGCTCATCTTACAATGAGCGGACGAAAGTAAGCTTTGACGTAAAGAGATTCTTCTTCCACCATATCCCGTTTCGAATGATTCTGGTGTTAGTATCAGGATCTCATCTACTTAAACTTCTTTGTAATACTAACTGCAACGCATTTCGCATTTTCAGTTTAACACCTGATGTACCGTTTGTCACAGAATTGTCACGTTTCTTACATATATTTTAAAAAAATATAAAGTATTACTTGAATTTTGGTAAACAAAAAGGCGGTTTCTGTTAAAGACCGCCTTATCTTATCTGTTTTCCTGAAAAGGACTCTTTATGGAAAGGATCAGGAATTCTTGACGATCCGGATCTCCTTTATGGAGAGATCGGCTGTGATCGTGTAGTTGCCCGGGGAGAGGAAGATGATGTTGTTGTCGATGTTGTTCTGGGCGTCATACGGTTCGATCAGATCAGCTCCGACAGTGACCTGCTGACAGCCCATATCCGTGCCCCACTCACCATAGGAGACGATACGTCCGCCCATGTAGTCAGACTCCGGAACGTCGATCGTGAGGGTCAGCGTGTTCCCGTTCTTTTCGAAAAGAGCCGTCTCCTTATCGGAATTGTTCCAGCCGTTCCAGTTTCCCACAAAGACATAGCCGTCAAACGGAAGGGCGCTCTCGATCATCTCGCTGTAATCATCCAGAGCTTTCTGCAGATCGGCATCCGACTTGGCGTTCTTCGCTTCATCGCCTAAGACCTGGGCGATACTCCACCAGGATCCGTAGATCTGTCTCTGTACTGTAGAGTATTTGTTCTGTTCGATCAGGGCTCTTGCTGCCGAATCAGCCTGGACTGTCTGAGATCTCTGGACAGTCAGGTTGGACGGCAGGAAATAGAGTCTGGTATAGTAATCCATCTGTGCTTCCGCATCTGTCAGATACAGGGCCAGTCTGCGTAAGACGCCGGACTTTTTCACTTCTGTCTGAGGCTTGACGCCTAAAACCTTGCCGCCGTAGAAGGAACCCATATGATAGGACTTTCCGTCAACGGTAAAGCTCGGCAGATCGGCGACACCCATATTGTCTCCCAGGATCTCTTTCGCCGTATAATCACTCCAGGTACCGCTGACCACAACAGCAGCTCCGTTCGCAAAGTCATCGGCCATGGAAGAATTGCTTGCAGCCGGGGACTTGGCGACTTTCTCCAGTCCTTTCATCGCAATGAGACCTTCCGGAGAATTGTAGGTGTCATGGACGGAAACGATATTGCCGGAGGAATCGATCTGCCATTCCGAGACACAGCCTGTCGCGAAGAAGAAGGAAGCATTATACCAGGCACTCGTGCTGTATTCCATATCGAAGAGACGGCTGTTGTCTTCGCAGGCCTTCAGGATGTCTTCCAGGGAATCGACGATATCTTCTGAGATGACGCTCTTGTCATAATACATGAAGTAGCCGTTGTCCGAGGTCGTCGGATAGCCGTAGAGCTTTCCGTTATAGGAGGCAGCTTCTATCGATTTCTCGTCATTTCTCTGCCTGACAAGGGTACTGTCTTCTTCACCCAGAGGAACCAGGGAGCCTGCTCTTGCCAGGCGTTCTGTCTGATCCTGTGTGAACCAGAAGAGATCGGCACCCTTCTCAACGTCCTGTAACATCTGGCTGCCCGCTTCACCTTCGCTGACGGCTTCGACTGTCACGTTGATGACGATGCCCGGATTGGCAGCCATGAAGGCATTGATCTTCTCCTGTATGAGTTCTTTGACACCGCCTGTCACAGGAGTCCAGACAGTGATGTTATAGGTACCGGCCAGTTCATCCTGGACCGGTGTTTCTTCATTGAAGACGATATTTACGGAATTTTCCGGGATCCTTCCGTCGCCGCCGCAGATATAGCCCTCTTCAATGGAATGGGAATTGGTATAGGACTGTGCTGCCGATTCTTTTCCTTCCTTGAGAAGGAGGATTGGAGCACCTAAGGCATTGGCGAGAGGGCCGGCACATAAGCCGTCCGGATAATCATGAGAGTAAGCCAGGACGACCTGATCCGGATCCGCACAGAAAGTGTTGGCGATCGCCACAGCCGTTTCATAGCGGCCCTGTCCGCTGATCCTCGTCGGAGCACCATAAGCGGATACTTCGGCTTCTACCGAAGCAGAGACAGCCCCTGTCCCGCCGATGATGTATTTTTCATTGTTTCGATGTTCCTCTAAAAAGGCCTTCTGTTCATCGTTGAGCTTATCGCTGACCAGAAGCATCGGTCTTCCGGAAGCGGAAGCTGCCAGAGAATCCGCATAGTTCTTTCCCGTGCAGACCAGGATGTCTTCATCTGTGACACCGGCTTCATTCAGGATGGCCATATTGGTGTTATAGCGGTTTTTTCCATAGAGTCTTTTTACATTAAAGGCTTCCAGACCATTCAGGCACACTTCTGAGACAGCTCCTGTTCCGCCCAGAACGTAGACCGTTCCGCCTTCCTTCAGATTCTTCTGTATAAAGGCATTCACTTCAGAATACTTGCCATCGGAAGTAAGCAGGATCGGCGCTTCCTTTTTCGAAGCCAGATAGCCGCCTCCCAGGGCATCCGCATAGTTCTTTCCGGTCGCCAGAACGACAGTGTCGAAGTGATCGATACCTTTCACTCTCATCAGTTCTTCTGCGACTTCCATTGATGTTTCATAACGGCCTTTCCCCGAAAGACGGACAGTGTTTTCCGCTTCCGCAAAGACCGGGCACAGCGTCAATACCAGCAGTATCGACAGGAGTGATGTCAAAAGCTTTTTCATAGACGATCCTTTCATTCAAAGCAGTGTTTCTTTTTTATCCTAACACACAAAAAAGATGCCGGTCATCTGGCCGGTATCTGTTTTCTTATCTCTTTATGATCGGAACGTTCGGAGTGATACGGAAAACTTCCCGTACCGTTGTATCAGGCAGTCTTCCCTCTCCGCCGGTGATATAGCCGTAGTGGATGGCCCTTATCGCATTGAAGTAGGATGCCATTTCTGTACTTCCCTCTTTCGCCAGGAGGATAGGAGCTCCGATGGCGTAAGCCAGCGGACCGGCACATAAGCCATCCGGGAAATCATGGGAGTAAGCCAGAACAGATCTGGCAGCGTTCGGATAGAAGGCCGTCGCGATCAGCGCGGCTGTTTCAAAGCGGTCCTTGCCGAAAAGACGGACCGGCTTGCAGTAGTTCCGGATATCGTTTTCCAGTTCCTGCGACACCGCATTGGTTCCGCCGAATATGGCGACATTATTGGAACCGTGAGTACTGAGGAAGGCTCTCTGGTCATCATTCAGACTGTTTTTTACTAAGAAGATGGCTCTTCCGGAAGCGGAAGCTGCCAGAGAATCCGCAAAGTTCTCCCC
>JAFOMB010000221.1 GCA_017419065.1 Erysipelotrichaceae bacterium
CGGCGCTCATTTATAGTACCAAACCCAAGATTGAATGTCAACACTTTTTTTCAACTTTTTTTAAGTTTTTTTCGAGCTGACCGGAAAGCCTTTTTTGAAGGGCTTTTCGATACGTCAGGTTCGAAATAAGCTTTGAGAATCGATACTTTTGGATATCTTCATCTCATCAAGTGCTGATCATCAGGTCAAGGAACTATCCCCTCCTCTTCCGTGAGGGTGCTTTTAGCATACCACGTAAAAATGCACTTGTGAAGCCCTAATTTTCACTTTTTTTCAGTTTCTTCACTACCTATAGTTTTATCATGAATTAGTAATATAACAGTTAGGTATATAGAATAATTGTATCCATATCCATGCATAAGAAAAGCTGCATTTCTGCAGCTCATTCTTCTTTTTCCTTTTCTTCGAATATCATCCCGAAGTATTTCATCAGATAGTCATTGATGAAACTCTGATCGAACGGGATCTCCTTCGCTTCGATCTTTTTGACCAGTGCCCGGCATTCTCCTTCGACGATGTTCCGGATATTCTCCGGATAGTTCATCTTTCCCGCGTGATAGCGGTATTCATTCTCATCCAGGATGGAATAGGTGCCGTCCGGGAATACTTTAACATCCAGGTCATAGTCAATGTTTTTGATCGCTTCCCCGTCGTAGAGCGAAGGCGAGGCGATATTGCAGTAATAGAAGATACCGGTCTTGCGGATCATGGAGATCACGTTATACCAGCGGTCATCATAATAGAAACAGATAGCCGGCTCCTTGGTCAGCCATCTCCTGCCGTCGCTTTCCACGACCCAGGTGTGGTCGGTCACCACGACAAGGCAGTTCTCCAGGACATCGATCACCAGGGCCTTTGACCAGGTGCGGTGCAGGGAACCGTTATGCTTATAGGACTGCACGAAGATGCTGTCTCCGATACGGACATTCTCAAAACCATTCATACAGTTTCCTATTATAGCATGTCAAAAGACTTTTATTGTCTTTCCAGGCGCAGCTGTTTCACAAGAAGCGGTGTCACCACCATCAGCATCACCATGGTAGCGATGCAATACGGCAGATTGTAGGCTAAAGAAGCTGTCCAGGCAGCCGCTGATCCGGCAGCGACTTCATCCGGCCAGAAGTAGACGCCGGACAGGACAAGAGCCAGTGTACGTAAAACCATGGCCAGAACGATACCGGCTTCCATTTCGAACACCGTCTTCTTTCTGTAGAAGACACCTGCTAAACCAATGACGACACTTGGAAGGATGTAGTCGATGATATACTGCGGTACATTGAGGAACCATTCATTGAGTCCCATGAGAGACGTGATCCCCCACCAGAGGCCTCCGGCCAGCAGGCCGTATTCGACTCCCAGGTGGAAGGAAGCGACGACGATCGGGATCAGCGCGATGTTGATGGAGCCGCCCTGCGGCATGTTCAGGAACGGGATCATCTCCTTGATCATGTCCAGAACGATCGCCAGAGCGACGTAGAGAGCGACAAATACCATTCTGCGTAAAGTCTTGTTCATAAAAGAAAAACACCCTTTCTATAGGTGCACGGTCAAAAACATCTCTTTCCCTACGCCGGCATTGCCCGGATCAGGTCAAAGGGTATGATCTCAGCCTTTCAGCACCCCATGACTGTATTATAATTCCTCCTTTTAGGAAAATAAAGTATAATAGCACTATGAATAAGTTACTGATCGAACAAGTCAGACAAATACTCAGCGAAGAGGATAAACTGGCTGCGCTGTGCAATCTCACAGCTCTTCTCTACAGTGAGACGCCGAACATCAACTGGGTCGGCTTCTACTTCCACAAAAAGGGAAAGCTCATCCTCGGTCCATTCCAGGGAAAGGTAGCCTGCACGCAGATCGACATCGGCAAGGGCGTCTGCGGGACTTCTTTCCAGAATAAGCTCCTGCTCAATGTGAGCGATGTCCATGAATTCCCGGGACACATCGCCTGCGACAGCGCCTCCAATTCAGAACTCGTCATCCCGCTCACGGTAAACAACGTAGCGGTCGGTGTCCTGGACATCGATTCCCCGCTGTTCAACCGCTTTGAGCTGGAAGAGGAAGAGACCTTCCTGGAAGTCGCGAAATTCGTATCTGAAAAACTGGCTGCCTGATGGCAGCCTTTTTATATCTGATAATACTTCATTCTCTCCCGGTAATAGCGCATGGCTTCCAGGACGGCGATATCTGTACGCAATAGTCTCAGATCCCTTTGTCCTTCTTTTACATGTGAGACAAGGGAGCGGCTCTCGAGTCTTTCCCCGATCTCGAGAAAACCGTCATCGGAATCGACATCGTGGATCAGATAGTTCTTATGGACCTTCTCGCCATTTTCCGTGATATTGTCCCCATTCATTCCGACCGGACGGATACCGGATAATATCTCTCCGAAGTGAAGAGAAGTCATGTTGTCATAGGAGACCCCGCAGAGAAGACAGAAGGCCTTCAGCTGCACCAGTTTCTCCAAAGGTGAGCCTTTTCCTAAAGGGAAGTCATAAGGCTGCCCGGTACAGAGATACTTTGCCCTCTTTCCAAGCGCCACAAAGCCGCAGCTCGGGTGTTTCGACACCACGGCTTTTTTTCTTCGACGCAGATTGTCGTAGATCTTCGACATCTTGTAGGTCTCGCTTTCCACGGTATCAAATGCCGGGGCTTCCCTCCGTATCTTTTCCTGAAGTTCATAGACAGCCGGAGGTCTTCGCCAGGAGGCGGGATCATCGGCGTCTCCTCTCTGCAGCGGCATTATGATAGTCCCCTCTTCTCCTAAGAGTTCAACGAGGGCATCGTTAAAGGTCTGCGCACCGCCGATCACATAGCCCAGAGAAGAAAGAGACGCATGGACTTCCAGCGTCATGCCGGGACGGATCCCGAGTTTATAGAACAGTCTGATCAGGTCCTCTTTGGAGAGGGCCTCTGTCATATCGATCATGGATAGATGGCTCCGCCGCTGATGCGGATATTCATGAGCTCCTTCTTGATGTCGTTCTTGGTGACCTTCGCCACGGCACGGGCTGAGCGCACTGTGATCAAAGCGGAAGCGAGTCCCATGATCGCCGCGCTTTCTATGCCGGCCTTCCGGCTTCTCGCATAGACATAGGCCGCCAGAAAGGCATCACCGGCGCCCGTGACATTCACGACACCTTTATCCGCTGCGTCATGGACATAGCGGTAGACCCGGCCTTTTTCGCCGATATAGACACCGTCTTTCACCGTCACCAGAACTTCCTTGCAGCCCTTCTCGCTCAGTACTTTTAAGAAGGAGATGATATGGATATCATCTTCCAGTTTCATCCCGCAGACAGCCTCTGCTTCGAGCCTGTTGAGCTTGAGGATGTCGAGATACGGGATCGAGGAAAAGAGATGATTGACTTTATTGACAGAGATCGCGTCGGCGATCTTTTTTCCCTTACATTTTTTAACAGTGTATTCCAGGAGGTCGGAAGAGAGATTCGTATCGACGAAAAGATAGTCATCTTCTTCAATGGCTTTCGAGAACCTGTCGATATCCTCTCTTGTGACCTGCTTCATGATGGTCATGTCGCTGACGCCGGCTGCCAGTTCCCTGTTTTCATCCAGCAGAGCCAGATAGACTGAAGAAGAGGCCCCTTCTATCACCCGGGAGTAAGTCAGGTCGAATCCCAGGGACAGACAGTTTTCCTGAAGGAGCTTTCCGAAGTAGTCATCGGAAAAACAGGTGATGAAGACCGGATGTTCTCCCAGCCATGAGAGATTCTCCGCGATGTTCCTGGCGACGCCGCCATAGGAAAGAGAGATCTTCCCGATATTGGAATCCTGGTAGACGATCTTCTGATCGACAGAAGCTGTGATATCGATGTTGGCACCGCCCTGTACAAATATCCTACTCATAAAACAGCCTTTCTAATACCTCTCTGGCATCATCGTAATGATAGTATTCCCCATAGCCCGGATCACCCTGTGCCCCGGTGAGGATCAGCAGATAGGAGCGCTCCTCATAGCGGAAAAGAAGCAGGAGGTTCTGTCCGGCCTGGCCGGTAAAGCCGGTCTTGCCGCCGAGGATCTCCGCCTCTTCATTCAAGAGAGGCGAGACAGTGGAACGTAAAAGCGTGCCGTCTTCCGCGGTATGGGAAGTGCTCTCCAGCACCATCCTTCCCGGGAGGAAGGAAAGAGTATCCAGCGTGATGGAAAGAAGGTCTTCGACACTGGTATACAGGTCATCATCGTGCAGACCTGTCGGATTGGTGAAATGGGAGGAGGACAGCGAAAGATCCGAAGAGAGGTCGTTCATCTTCTCTACGAGGTCTTCTCCTTTCCTTTCAAAGAGATTCCCCAGAGCGACGGCCGCATCCGCGCCGGATGGCAGGATCAGGGCATAGAGGAGGTCTTCGACACTGTATTCGTGATCGGTATCCAGGTAGGCTACCGAGGCATTCCGGGCGATGAGATCCCAGTACTGATAAGAAGATAAAGAAGAGGTCTCTCCTGTATCCTGCACATTGTGAAGGACCGTGTCCATGGTCAGGACCTTGGTCAAAGAGGCCGGATAGATCTTCTCTTTTTCATTTTTCCGGTAGAGAACTTTGAGATCGTTGAGGCGGATCAGGAGATACGCTTCCGAGTGAACATCAAAAGGAAACTCCGTCGCCAGCGTAGTGTCGATCTCATGAAGGGAGGAATAGACGTCTCTTTTGGTCTTCTTTTCTCCGCAGGAGACAAGAAGAAGAGACAGACAGAGGATCAGCAGTATTTTTTTCAAGAGGAACTCCTTACAGGCTCATATAGAAGTCATAGCTGCGGCAGTGCAGAGAGCTGTTGTCAAAGAAGAAATCAGCCAGCAGGCGGAAATCATTCCGGTCATAGCCGTATTCCTTCAGTAAATCAAAGTGTTCAAAGGAAGCCTTGTTGATGAGGCGGAACTTCTTCAAAGTGATCACATCCAGGATCTCTTCGCCTCCGTGATGTTCCAGACACAGGAAGCCTCCCTGTCTGTTTGAAAGAGAGACGACCTGTTTCTTCCCGCAGACCGCACAGCCGTCCACAAACGGCGAGATACCGAAGTCCTGACAGAGCTTGGCGAAATAAAGACAGCCCAGCAGATATCGGTCTTCACGGGAATAGTGACGGAAGACAAACAGCAGATCGTCATAATGGGAAGCGGAAAGCCACTCCCCCATCTTTCCGGCTGTCTCCAGAAAGATATTCAGATAGCTCATCTTCTCGAGGTCTCTGTCTTCATAGAAGGATTCGATCAGCTTCCCGGAATGAATGGTGTACATCGTCTTTCCGTCCTTGTAGTCTAAAAGGAATTCATAAAGACACATCGGAAGATAGCGGTTGCGGGAAGCGGCCTTTCGGGCACCTCTCGCCACAAAAGAAAGGATGCCGTACTCCTTCGTCAGCACTTTGAGCAGGTCATCGCCTTCCCGGTATTCACTGACCGAAAGGACAAAGCCTCCGATCTTATCATTCATCCTGGTCTCCCCGGAAGTAGCCGAGTTCAAATAAGCGTTTGTCCTTGTTCAGCCAGTCTTCTTCGACCCGGACATATAAGGAAAGGATGATCTTCTTGCCGAAGAGTTCCTTCAGGTCTTTGCTGGCGGCATCGTTGATCTTCTTCAGCATGGAACCGCCCCGGCCGATGATGATGCCCTTGTGTCCCGGCTTGTTGCAGATGATGGTCGCTTCGATATACATCTTCTTCTCCGTTTCCTTCACCTCTTCCACCTGACAGGCCGCCAGGTGCGGGACTTCCTGTTCGGTGTTCATGATCACCTTTTCACGGATGATCTCGGAGATGCGGAAATCCCGGCTCATGGAGGAGACGGCATCTTCCGGGAAGTAGCGGATATCGTCGTGGAGATATTTTTCTGTTGTTTCCAGCAGGTCGTCGATATTGTCATTTGAAAGAGCTGAGATCGGGATGATCTCCGCAAAGTCGTAGTTCTTGCCGGCATAGGCCAGTCTTTCGATCAGCTCATCTCTTGACATCACGTCGGTCTTGTTGACGAGATAAAAGACCGGGATCTCATAGGAGAAGAGTTTCTCCAGGATCTCCTGATCCTCGTCGCGGAGTCCCCGGCTGCCGTCGGCGATATAGTAGATCACATCGACACCGGCTGCCTGTGAGAGCGCTTCTTTATTCATATAGGAACCCAGGTTCGTCTCGGCCTTGTGGATACCCGGCGTATCGATAAAGACGATCTGCAGGTCTTCACGGTTGTAGATGCCTAAGATCGCGTTGCGTGTGGTCTGGGCCTTTGGCGTCGTGATGGCGATCTTCTCGCCCAGGATCGTATTGAGAAGCGTGGACTTGCCGGCATTCGGCCGGCCGATGATAGCTACGAATCCGCTCTTCACTGCAGGTCTTCCTCGTTGAACTGGAACGGCAGCAGTTCCCGGATATTCGTCACGGTCTCATCGATGCCGTTGGTCAGAATGATCGGTGTCTCCTGCTCCAAAAGCTCGCAGAGCACCTGGCGGCAGATGCCGCATGGAGCCGCGATCCTCTTGCCATCGGAGACGATGGCCAGCGCTTCGATATCTTTCTTTCTATAGCCGTTGGCGTAGGCGGCGAAAACCGCTGTCCTCTCCGCACAGTTGGTTGCCCCAAACGAGGCGTTTTCGATATTGGCACCCTTGAAAGTCTTGCCGTCTTTGCACTTGATGCAGGCGCCTACGTGATAATTCGAATACGGCGCATAGGCGTTGTCCATGGCCTCAAAAGCTTCTTTGACCAGTTCTCTGTATTTTTCTTCCATTATCCTATCCTCCTTAAAAGACAGCATATGCACACGGCGAAAGCACCCAGGGCACTCACCAGGACCGCTGACGCCGAAAGATCTTTGATCACTTTTATTTTATCATCATAAGACGGGCTCAGATAATCCCCTACTCTCTCCACTGCCGTGTTCATGATCTCCATGGCGATGACGAAAGAGATCGAAAGGATGAAGGCCAGCCATTCATGGTGATCCAGTCTGATGATGATGCCTCCGATGACCGCCAGGACTCCCAGAATGACCTGGACAAGGACAGCCCGGTGTCTCAGTGCGAGAGACAGACCGTGAAAGGCATCTTTGAACTTCCTCATTTTCTCGCTCCTAATATCTTCTTCTGCAGGGAGAACATGACTTCCTCCTCTTCCTTTGTCATGTGGTCATAGCCGAAAAGATGCAGGAGACCGTGGACGAAGAGGAAGGAGAATTCCCTCTCCGGGGAGTGGCCGTACTCTTCTGCCTGAGAGTAGACTCTGTTCCGGTTGATGAAGATGTCTCCCAGTTCGATCCTCTCTTCCATCTGATAGTCAAAGGAATCCAGAGAGGCAAAGGAAATGACATCCGTCACCGCATCCCTGTTCCGATAATCCCGGTTGATGCGGCGTATGGAAATCGGTCCTACGAGGATCAGCGACAGGTCGTAGATATCTTCCTTTCCCAGTACTTTCAGGGTCTTCTTATAGGCTTTCTCCAGTAAGGGATAGTACTGTTCCAGATCTTTATAATGTGTTTTATTGACGATATTGATCATGATCGATCCTCGACTTTCTCCGCCTCTATTCTAACGCAAGGCGGTCCTCTTGAAAATGTAACAGGCAAGTGTTATCATGAATTAGCAATCATATAAATAGAGTGCTAAAAGGAGGCTGTTATGGCAGTAAAACAATTCAAGACAGAATCAAAAAGACTTCTGGATCTGATGGCGAACTCCATCTATACCAACACGGACATCTTCTTGCGTGAGCTCATCTCCAACGCTTCGGATGCCCTGGATAAAAGACACTATCTCTCTTTGACCGATGAATCCATCCCGGATGAAAAGCCGTATATCCGCATCGGCATCGATAAGAAGAACCGTATCATCACCATCGCCGACAACGGCATCGGCATGAATAAGGAAGAGCTGGAAAACAATCTCGGCACCATCGCGAAGAGCGGTTCCTCCGACTTTAAAGAAGCCCTGGAAAAAGGCGAGGAAGTCGATATCATCGGCCAGTTCGGTGTCGGTTTCTATTCGGCCTTCATGGTCGCCAAGAAGATCGAAGTCCTGACCAGGAAGCCGAATGAGGAAAAGGCCTACAGCTGGGTAAGCGAGAGCGAAGAAGGCTATGAGATCAAGACCGCTTCTAAAGAGGAAGCCGGTACGCTCATCACATTGACCTTAAAGGACAATACGAAGGAAAAGAAGTACGACAAGTACCTCGACAAGGATGAAGTCCGCTCTCTCATCAAGAGATATTCCGACTACATCCGCTATCCGATCCTCATGAACGTCGATGTGGTGAAGCCATCCGACAAGGAAGGCCATACGGAGACCGTGGAAGAGGAACAGACAGTCAACTCCATGATCCCTCTCTGGAAGAAGACCAAGAAGGACATCAAAGACGAAGACTATGATAACTTCTATCAGAGCCGCTACTACGACTATGTCAAACCACTCAAGACCATCCACTACAAGGTCGAAGGCAATACTTCCTATACCGCCCTTCTCTTCATTCCGGGAAGCCGTCCGTACAACTACTTCACCAACGACTATAAAGCCGGGCTCTCTCTGTATTCCCGCGGTGTCTTCATCAAGGATGAAGCCAAGGAACTCATATCCGACCACTTCCGCTTCGTCCGCGGTATCGTCGATTCCGATGATCTGAACCTGAACATCTCCCGTGAGATCCTCCAGCAGGACCACCAGATGGCCGCCTTACGTAAATCCATCGACAAGAAAGTGAGATCAACTCTGGTCAACATGCTGGAAAAGGAGAGAGAAGACTATGAGAAGTTCTTCGATCAGTTCGGTGTCCAGCTCAAATACGGCGCCTATGACAACTTCGGAGAACACAAGGATGAACTCATCGACCTGCTGCTCTTCAAATCCACCTATGAAGATAAATACGTCACGTTGAAGGAATACGTCTCCCGTATGAAGGAAGATCAGAAGGAGATCTACTATGCCGGAGGCGAAAGCCTGGAAGCGATCAAAAAGCTCCCGCAGATGGAAAAGGTCCTCGACAAGGGCTATGAAGTCCTCTACTTCACCGATTCCGTCGATGAATTCATGACGACCATCCTGCGTGAATATGACGGCAAGGCCTTCAAATCCATCCAGAAAGGCGAACTCGATCTCGACACAGAAGAAGAAAAGAATGAGATCAGGGAAAAGGAAGAAACCAGCAAGGATCTCTTAGAGAAGATCAAAGATGTCCTGAAGGATGATGTCAGCGAAGTGCGTCTGTCCAAGAGACTGGTCTCCTATCCGGTCTGTCTGGTATCCGATGAAAACCTCTCCTTCGAGATGGAAAGAGTTCTCAAGGATCTCAATCAGAACGGCATCCGGGCTTCCAGGATCCTGGAGATCAATCCGGATCATCCTATCTTCCTTGCCTTACAGAAAGCCTTTGAAGATAAGAAGGACATCAGCGATTATGCGAAAGTCCTCTATGATCAGGCCCTGCTGATCGCCGGCTTGCCGATAGAGGATCCGGAAGACTTCTCCAGACGTCTCTCCGATCTCCTCCTGAAGGCAATGAATTAATAGATTATATTTATAAGAAAATCCGGTCAATACGGCCGGATTATTTCATGTCTGTTCTTTTATTCTTCCTGTGAGTTTCTCCAGGAAGGACGGATCTCTTTTCACCAGCTGAAGAAGGCGGTATTCCTCCCCTTCTCTTTCAAAGACGGCTGCGAAGCCGTTGGGAATAGGTAAGAGTTCCTGATCTCCCTTGAAGGCTTCTTCCATATAGAGATCCTTATCGAGATGAAAGAGGAATCCCAGGGAGTGCAGGAAGTTGGCGCCGTGCGAGACGATGAGGATACTGTCTCCATCCTTCGCTTCTTCATAGATCTCTTCATAGGCTTTCGTGATCCTATCTTCCAGCATCTTCAGATCTTCTCCTCCGTAAGGAGTCCAGTCGAAGGTGTGGAAACGGATCGCGTCGATCTCTTCCTGATGTTCAGGGATCACGATGCCTTCATAGGTGCCGAAATTCATCTCCTTGAGGCCTTTTAAGCGCTTCAGAGGCACGTTTCTTCCTTCCAGTATGATCTCCGCCGTATCCACGCACCGCTCGCTGCTGGAGCAGTAGGCCCTGTCAAACGGGATATCCTTCAAAGTCTTCTTTGCCTCCAGGGCATCGGCGATCCCCTTTTCTGTCAGAGGAGAATCACTCCATCCCTGCATCTGATCCTGTACATTGAAGAGTGTCTGGCCATGCCGGACGTAGTAGAAGCGTACTGTCTTTCCCATAAGCTCACCCCGCATCACGAGAAGATTCTACCATAAACAAGGAGATCATCCGAAGATCTCCTTGTTTTCATGTGTGCGGAAGTATTCGATCATTTCGCCGGTCAGGCTGTTCTGATCCCTTCCTTCCGGGATCTCTTTCCGGTCGACCCAGAGAGCCTGTGCCAGTTCGCTCTCCTGCCGGTGGATCGACGGATCGCCGTCCAGTCTGCAGAAGAATCCAAACAGCAGGGAATCGGATTGCGGCCACGGCTGGGACTTGTAGAAAGTCAGATCCCTGACATGCAGACCGACTTCCTCAAAGACCTCCCGTCGTACGCAGTCTTCGATCGATTCACCGATCTCCGCAAAACCGGCTACGAGGCCGAAGTGTTTCTTCTCCCATCCCAGGGACTGGGTCATGATGATCTCATCGTCATGGATGACCCCGGTGATCACACAGGGATTGATGCGCGGATAGATGGCCGTATGGCAATCCGGACATGTCAGCATCCTCTCCTTTGTGTCGAAGACATTCTTCTTTCCGCAGCGTCCGCAATAGACGTTGTCGGAATACCAGGAACCCAGCTGTATCGCCACGCAGGCGCCATACACCAGGTACCTGGGGGAGAGGTGCTGGAGCTCATGGAAAGTACAGGCCTTTGTGCCTTCCGGGATCCTTCTTTTCAAATCGAGAAAGAAGCGTTTCTCATCGACAGAAAAGAGATAGAGGTAGTCTTCCTTATCTCCTTCCCTATAGACCGGGAAGAGGGCTCTTCCCTCTTCTTCATAGAGGTAGATCCTCCTCTTCTCGATGGTGACGGTATAGTCGCCTTCTTCTACGGCATAGGGCGCAAAGGTGTTGTCATAGATATGCGGTGCGATATCCTGCAGCATATCCCCTTACCTGCTCCTGAAGAGATCGTGGTTCTCTTCCTTGATGATATCCAGAGAGCGCAGTCTGTCTTTCTGCTTCTCCAGGGCTTCGCTGTAGAGGCTGTCGAGTTCTTCGCTGCGTTTCCGGTAGGACTCCGCCAGTTTGTCCTTTTCACTGCGGATCTCTTCATCGACAGCGTCATAGCGGGACTTGAGATAGCGCAGGGTATCGTAGAGAGAACGGGTCTTCTGTTTCGCGCCTTCGAGCACATCATTCTGTTTGCGGATCTCTTCCTCATCTCTGGAAGAGGCTTCTTCTTTCTGCTTCCGGTCTTCTTCTTCCAGGGCAGAGAGTCTGTTTCGATAGTCTTCTTCAATGAGACGGAGAGCTTCTTCTCTTTCCTTCACGATAGCCTGGGATTCATCGTGTTTCTTGAGGAGCTCGATCTTGAGTTCTTCAGCCTTGGCCTTTTCACCCTGTACCAGAGCTTCATAGGCGGAAGAGAGTTCTTCGAGTTCCTTTTCTCCTCTGGCGGATAAGACTTCCTTATCCTTCAACAGAGAGGCGATCTCATTCTGGAGAGAGGCGATGGCTTCTTCCTTGCGGGAAGAGAGTTCCTTCATGAGATCCTGGTGGCTTTCCTCCAGGGTATCGATGCGGCGACGGAAACCGTCGGCCTTCTCCAGGAGTTCCTTTTCCTCTTCTTCCATCGTCGAGGAGACGATCTGCGGTTTCAGACGCATCAGTTCATCGTATTCCGAGAAGGATTCGGCGATACCGGTCTTGAGTTCATTGACGCGGTTATGGTGTCTTTCCTTCAGTTCCGCTTCTTTGGAGGCGGTCATGAGGAGCTTGTCTTTCAGGGCTTTGAAGCGGTTTTCGGCTTCCTCCTTCAAAGCGGAGAGTTCCCCGTTTTTCTCTTCACTGTAGCGGGAGAGCTTTTCCTGTTCCTCTTCGATGGAAAGCTGGACACGGGAGCTCTCTTCTCTGGCTTCATCGGCTTCCTTTGCGATGAGAGCGAGTTTTTCTTCGGTAGCTTTGCGCTGGTCTTCCAGCTGTCTTCTTCCCTCTTCACGGACGTCGCTGAGGTTCTTTTCGGCAGCGCTTCTTCTTTCCTCTAAGAGATTCCTGAGGAGGGAGCGCTCTTCCTCATTGGCGGCGGAGAGATCGCGGAAGTCATCGCGGAGGCGTGCCACCTTGGCGGCTTCGGCTTCCACTTTTCCCTTTCCCTCTTCTTCCATGCGGTTCTTGCGGGAGAGGATCTCTTCAGAGAGGATACGGTATTTCTCCTTCCGGTCGGAAAGCTCATCCTGATAGGAACGCAGTTCCTCTGCCTCCAGTCTTCTGGCTTCTTCGCTCTTGGCTTCATTGGCAGCCTTCAGGGAGGCGAATTCCTCTTCAAAGGACTTCTCCAGGGAAAGGAGCTTTTCGCTGTGTTTCTGCTTCAAAGAGGCGATCTCGTTTTCTTCTTCCGCCTTGAATCTTTCGATATCTTCCTTGGACTTCTTCAGCTGGGAGAGGAGATCCTCTTCTTCTTTCCCGCTTTCCTCTTTCAGTGTCTCAAAAGAGGAGGAGGCAAGAGAGAGCTCTTTCTCCAGGGAATCTTCCTTTTCCTTCAGCTGTCTTCTGGTATCTTCTTCTTCCTGTCCCATCCTGTCTTTTTCACTCTGGACATGGAGGAGGAAGGAAGAGAGTTCTTCCTTCTTGGAGGAGAGGAAGGAGAGCAGAGAACTCAGTTCCCTCTTCGGCAGGTCGATATCCGTGACTTCCTGCATCTTCTTCCGGAAGTTCTCGCTGATCTCCTGGAGAGAATCCTCATATTCTCCCTGGATGATCGTGCCGTTTTCTTCCAGCGCCTTCTTTTCCGCGGCGTAATTCTCTTCCAGGACACCGATGGAACGGCTGATGTCTTCCTGTTCCGCCTTCAGGGAAGCGATCTTTTCTTCCCGCTGTTTCCGGTGTTCTTCGATATTTCTGGCGAACTCATCCTTCTTTGCTTCATAATCCTCTTTGATCTGATCATAGAGGCGGATGGTCTCTTCTTTTTCCTTTTCAAAACTGTCTTTGAGATCGGCGTGCTTGCGGACGTATTCCTCCTCAAGATCTTTCAGTCTGACCTCGTGGTCCTTTTTCCGGTTTTCGAGTTCTTCTTCGTGGAGACGGGAGAGCTCCTTCAGCTCTTCTTCCTTCGCTTTTTCCGCTTCTTCTTTTTCTCTCTTCGTCTCTTCGAGAGAAACACGGAATTCTTCCTTCTTTCTTCCGATCTCCTCTTCCAGAGCGTTTTTCTTTTCTTCCGCTTCCGCGATGCGGCGCTTTAAAGCTTCCTGTCTTTCCAGACTGTCCGCTTCCAGCTTTTCCAGGCGGGAGGCAGCCGAGGCCTTCGCTTCTTCCAGCTCTTCCTTCGACTTTCCGATCTGTGCATCGAGATCGGCGATATTCCCTTCCGTCTCACGGACGTTCTGGGCAATCTCCGCCCTCTTGACTTCGTATTCTCTTTCCGTATCGAAGAGGATCTTCTCGTATTCCCTCTTCTTTCCTTCCGCTTCCGCAGCGGCTCTCGCCTTCTGATCGTTCAGGGAGGCATTGAAATCGCGTATACGGGCACGGAAGTCTTCGCTCATGGCGCTCATGCGCTCTTCCAGGCTCTTCTTTTCGCTCACAGCCGCTTCATAGCGTCCGCTCACATCTTCATCAAAGAGGCGGAATCGTTCACGCAGTGAGGCGATATCTTCTTCCTTCTTCGTATTCTCGGCGGAATACTGTTTCTTCATGGAGGATACCAGGGCTTCCTGATCTTTCTTCAGGCTGTCCAGTTCCCCTTCCTTTTCATCTTTGAGTTCCTGTAAGCGCAGCTGATGGCCTTCTTCTTCCTTTTCCAGAAGGGCTTTCGCCTCGGCGTCCAGCGATTCTTTCCTGTTCCGGAACAGCGTTTCCAGTCCTGTTAAGGAAGCGGCGAGTTCCTTCATCTTCGCGGCGAAGGTCTCCCGGTCTTCCTTTACCTTCTCTGTATAGGTATTGATCTGCTGGTCGAGGAGATCCAGTCTGGCAGAGAGTTTCTCCTCCTCGGCTTCATAATCGGCTTTTCTCTTCTGATAATCCTGTTCGCTGTTTCTTCTAAAGGCGGAGAGCTCTTCCAGGAGTTCGCTGTGTTTCTTCTCGGATACTTCCTGTTTTTCAAATAAGGACAGCAGGAAGGCACGCTTTTCTTCGATATCCTTTTCGCCGGCAGCCTTGAGATCCCGCAGCTTTGTCTCAGCCTCAGCCGTCTGTCTGGCGGCCGTCTCTTCCGCTTCCCTTTTCAGTTCTTCTCTTTTTTCGTCGAAGTCCTCTTTGCGGGAGCGGTATTCCGCTTCGATCACTTCCTGATAGCTCTTCAGTCTGGCGTTTTCTTCTTTCTGAAGATCCAGGATATCATTCGCGGTCCTGTCGCCCTTTTCCTTTTCGCGGCGGTAGGTCTCTTCAAAAGAGGCGCGTTGGGCTTCCTCTTTCGCTTTGAGGTCTTCCAGTTTCTTCTCGCTCTTCCGGACTTCTTTTTCCTTTCTGTCCAGGAGTTCTTCCTTTTCCTTCTCCAGAGAACCCAGTTTCTCTGAGGAAAGCTTTCTGGCTTCCTCTATGTCAGCCTTTACTTCCGAGACTTTCTCTTCGCTCTTCTTCAGTTTCTTTTCTTCGGAAGATACTTCCTTTTCCAGTTCGGAAGATGTGTAACGGCGGATCATATTCTGTTTTTTCTTTTTCTCGATAAAGTTCATAATAAAACCTCCTGACGAGATCTCTCTTCACCGCCATTTTATCATGGAGGAACATGATTCGAGGATTTTTAACAAAATATTGCTTTTTTGAAACGTATTTGTTAAGATAATTAGGCACGGAACATACCAAGCGGTTCCTTAGCCAAGTGGTAAGGCAATAGACTGCAACTCTGTGATCGCCGGTTCGAATCCGGCAGGAACCTCCAGACTCACGGGGTCGTGGCGGAATGGTAGACGCGAGGGACTTAAAATCCCTTGGTAGCGATACCGTGAGGGTTCAAGTCCCTCCGACCCCACCACTTCATAGTGCGCCCATAGCTCAACTGGATAGAGCGTTTGACTACGGATCAAAAGGTTGCGGGTTCAAGTCCTACTGGGCGCGCCATTCTCGGGATGTAGCTCAGCTTGGTAGAGTACTTGATTTGGGATC
>JAFOMB010000222.1 GCA_017419065.1 Erysipelotrichaceae bacterium
AGTGTCCGCAAGAACAGCGGACGCTCAGCCGGAGGAAAGAGGAGAGCCCAGGAGTATAAGGAACTCGTAAAGGATGAGAAAGTGAAGATGATCCTCTGTGCCGCCGGAGGAGACTTCATGGCGGAGATGCTGCCATATACAGATCTTAAGTGTTTAACGGAACACCCGAAGTGGATCATGGGTTCCAGCGATCCGACGAACCTGCTGTTCCCGCTGACGGTGAAGCATGACATTGCGACGCTGTATGGCTTCAATGCGGGCTACAACGGAAAGAACGAGCGATTTGAAAAGGACAATCTCAGACTTCTGAAAGGGGAGATCCCTGTCCAGCGTTCCTTTACGAGATACAAGGAATTCATCGAAAGCATTCAGGAGGAAAAGAGATATCTCCATGAGGTCTCCTGGAAGTCTTCTAAGGGAGATGTGAGACTGGAGGGAAGGCTCATCGGCGGCTGTTTCGATGTGATCGCCACCCTCATCGGAACTCCTTATGACGGTGTCAAGGACTTTATCGAACGTTATAAGGACGACGGCATCCTCTGGTACTTCGACAACTTCGCCTTCAATTCCCTGCAGACCTATCTGTCTCTATTGCAGATGAAAAGCGCCGGCTGGTTTGATCACTGCAGGGGCATCCTCATCGGCCGTACCGCCTTCCCGAATGAAGAGAGCATCTCCTATGAAGAGGCCTACCGGAGAGTCTTCCGGAATATCCCTTACCTGTCTGAAATGGACATCGGCCACACTGATCCTCATTTCACCCTGATCAACGGCGCTCTCTGCCGCCTCGATTATAAGCAGGGGAAGGGATCGCTCCGCTTTTTCCTGAAGTAATATTGAATTCTCAAGAACCTGAGAATCCGATATAATAAAAAAGAAGATAAAGGAGGTTTATTTTCATGACATTCATCATTATCATCCTCGCTATCGTCGTTGTAGCTTTCCTCTGGTATATCAGTACATATAACGGCTTTGTCCGTAAACAGAACCTGATCGATGAGGCATTCGCAACGATGGACGTCTATCTGACCAAGAGATACGATCTCATCCCGAACCTCGTAGCCACTGTCAAGGGCTATGCCGCTCATGAAGCAGAGACCCTGGAAAAGATCGTCAACGCCAGAAATGCCGGTGCTTCCCGTGCCGATCAGATCAAGGCTGACGAAGAAGTCACGACACAGATCAGACAGATCTTCGCTCTGGCAGAATCCTATCCGGATCTCAAGGCAAACGAATCCTTCCTGAGCTTACAGAACAGCCTTTCCTCGATCGAAGACGAGATCGCCAAGTCCCGCAAGTACTACAACGCGATTGTCAGAGATTACAATACGTCTATTGCATCCTTCCCTGGAAGCATCGTTGCGAACATGAAGAACTTCTTGAGAGAACCGCTCTTTGAAGTGTCGAGCGAAGCCCAGAGAGAAAATGTCAAGGTCGAATTCTAAGACATTTAAAAGAACTCTCTTTCTGCCGCTGCTCCTTCTGATCCTGTCGCTCTTTGCGCCGAAGGTCTATGCCTACCGCAACGGCTACTACATCAATAACTATGATGTGGATATCACCGTCAATGAGGACAATACTTTTGATATCGTCGAAAAGCTGACGGTCCACTATGATGATGACGCCTTCAAGCACGGCATCGTCAGGGCCATCCCTTTGAGGAATGACGTTAAAAGAGAAGACGGATCGACGCACCAGAACCGGGTACACATCTCCAACGTCTATGTAAACGCGGAGTATGAGACCTACTCGGAAGATGGAGAGTACTGCATCCAGATCGGAAGCGCCGATACCTATGTGAAGGGAGATGTCGACTATGTCATCTCCTATACCTATGACATGGGCCGGGATCCGCTTCTGACGAAAGATGAGTTCTACTTCAACATCATCGGTACCGGCTGGGACACTTCCATCATGTCGGTGGATTTCGCGGTGCACTTCCCGAAGGAATTCACCTACACGGATCAGAGCCTGGGTTTTTCCCATGGTTCCTATGGAAATCCGTCCTATGAAAATGTCTTCTACAAAGTCGAAAACGACACGGTCTACGGCTACTATCACGAAGAACTCGAGGCATATGAAGGTCTCACCATGAGACTGGAACTGCCGGAAGGCTACTTCGTCCGGGGAAAGTCCATCTGGGACTATCTGGTCTATGCGGCCTTCGGACTCCCGGTGATCGGCTTTGCGCTGTCTCTCTTCCTGTATCTGAGATACGGGAGAAATGACGTCATCGTGGAACCGGTGGAATTCTATCCGCCGGATGGCCGTACCCCTACGGAGATCGGCTACTACTATGACGATCATTTAAATACGAAGGACATCACATCCTTACTGGTGCATCTCGCCAATAAGGGCTGCCTGACCATCGAAGAAGACGGGGACGACACCTGGATCCATCTGAAGAAGTTCCCGGAAAAGGCGTCACAGGAAGAGAAGATGTTCTACAACGGTCTGGCGAAGTATACCGACGAGACCGACAGCGTGCGCATCAAGGACCTGGAAAACAAGTTCTACCGCACGATCAATTCCATCGAAAACAACTTCAATGGCCTTCACAAGAAGAAGGACATCATCGTCCCGACCGGCGGTTACAGTTTCCTGGCGGCATTATCAGGCGCTCTGACCATCTTCATCTCAGTCTATGCCCTGACGTATCTGGCGACCTATGACTATGTCACCGCCTTGGGAGCAGCGGGTGCCCTGACGTTCATCAGCGTCTTCTTCATCCCGTTCTTCAAGGTGATCTTCTCGATGCAGAGGGTCTTCATCAAGATCCTGTTCGCCGGTATCCTGATCGTCTTCTTCCTCTTCCCGGCTGCTGCCGTGTTCGGCGGACTGATTATCGGGGACGGACTGAAGTTCACTCTCCCGGTGGTCATCGCCCTGATCGGCCTCATTCTGGGCCTGGGAAGCATCGTCTTATCGATGCGATTTGATAAGAGAACGCCTTTCGGCAACGAGATCAAGGGAAGAGTCCGCGGTTTCAGGAACTTCCTGGAAAAGGCGGAAAAGAATCAGCTGGAGATGCTGGTGGAAGAGGATCCTTCCTACTTCTACGACATCCTCCCGTATGCCTATGTCCTGGGCGTCTCCTCCAAGTGGATCAAGAAGTTTGACGGGATCGCTATGGAGCCGCCAACCTGGTACTACGGCTATAACGATATGGATCATCTCCATGAACACCTGAATGATTCGATGTCATCCATGAACTCCTCGATGACATCTTCTCCGGAAGTCCATTCCTCCTCCGGTTCCTCCGGCGGCGGCTGGTCTTCTTCCGGTTCCTCCGGCGGCGGTTTCTCCGGCGGCGGTTCCGGCGGCGGCGGCGGCCATTCCTGGTGATACAAGTCCTGAGCGATCAGGACTTTTTCGGCTCTCTTAAATCTATGGTGGTATCTGGTGGTACAGGCTGTAGAAATAGAGAGAACTGTTAAATCAAATGGTGGCAGGAGTTCCGGTGTTTACCGGAGCTCCTTTTTGTATGTGATGATCATCATGGCTCTTTTACGGAACCTCTCGAAATTATGGTAGCCATAGGCGGCTTTGATGATGGTCTTGAGATGATTGTTTATCGATTCGGCGATCCCGTTGGTGTAGTGCTTCCCCGACTGCGACCTCGCCAGACCGTTGGCGATTTCGACCGCCCATTTCCGGTAGGTCGCTCCCACTTCTTCCAACAGCGCGTTCCCGGATACAGTGAGTCTGTCTGCGAACTTGTTTATAAATATATGGGCTTCCCCGAAAGTGAAGAACTGCTGATTATAATGATAGAGATCCTGAAGGGCGTTGTAGGCCAGCAGGAGGTCCTGATCCTTCAGGACACAGCGGAAGACCAGATCCTCTAGGGAGTAGGAAAGTCCTGTCTTCTTCGATTCATAGGTCTTTTCCGGGATATCTTCTTTCCGGCAGAGAAAGAAGCGCCAGTATCGTTTCATGAATCTGTACTCCAGAGAGTTTTCTTCCATCTTCTTCATAGCTGATGTCCGTATCCTGCTGACAGCGCGTGTCATCTGGGAGACCACATGAAAGAGGTCCACGATATGGAGAGCGGAGGGAAAGTATCTCTTTCTCACTGTCCTGTATCCGTCATACATATCGGAGATGAAATACTTCACGTTCCTTCTTTCTGCTTCCGGTATCGTCGGAAAGTATTCATCCAGATAGGCCATCTGCCGGTTTCTGATGATGTCGACAATATTCCGGCCGTTGAAGTCATAAAGGACACAGCAGTAGTTCTGTCCTTCCTTTTCACGGAAGCGGATCTCATCTATGCATAAGGCGAAAGGCATCTTTTTCCTGGGCACGAATCCAATCACTTCATCGAATATCTGTATGACTCTGGCACTGCTGATCCCGTATCTCCCGGCGATCTCGGAAAAGGTCATCTGTTTCGCGAAATCCTTCACGATCATATTTCTGGTCTGTTCTGAGATCGCTGCGCCCCTTCTTATTCCGTTAAGAGGAGGCGTGAAGGTCCTTCCGCATTTCCGGCAGAGGAATCTCACCTTCTTCAGCCTGAGAATGTCTCTTATATGATCGTTTTCCGAACAGTTGATCTCAGAGTACCTCCTGTCCTGTATGCGGCAGTCTTCGGAAAGACAATAGGGACATTTCCTTATGTCTGTTCTCTGCTCAGCTTCATAGAGGAATCCCTCCTCTGTCTTTACGGGAACGCTTTCCTTATTGATGAAATCATCCGGATCCAGACCGAGGCGCAGTAAAAGTGTGTTAAAATCCATTTGAGTTCTCCTTTACTTTTTTCGACATAATCAGTATACGGGAGAGCTCTTTTTCTTAACTGTCCGGGCACAGAAAAACTCTTAAATAAAAGGTGGGAACCTTTAAAGTGTCCCACCATAGATTTTAGAGAACCA
>JAFOMB010000223.1 GCA_017419065.1 Erysipelotrichaceae bacterium
GTCGACTACGAACTCAACAGCCGCTGCCATTCCGAAGCAGAGATCTCCTTACCGGAATCCAAGGTCAAAGTCTTCGTCGTTCCGACAAACGAAGAACTCGCCATCATCCGCGATACCTACCGTATCCTGAATAAGTAATGAAATACGAGGAGCTTTTACACAGTATACAGTCCTATGAAAAGATCACCGTCTTCCGCCATCTCTCACCGGATGGGGATGCGGTCTTTTCTCAGGCAGCTCTGGCCATTTTCCTGAAGGAGAACTTCCCGGAGAAGAAGGTGAAACAGTGCGGCCTGCAGTCTTTCGACCTGTACGACAACTGTGAAAAAGTCTCCTCTTCTTTTATCAAAGATTCTCTGGCCATCATCCTGGACTGCGGAAGCACTTCCAGGATCGATGATGAACGCTACAGTACAGCGGATAAGATCATCAAGATCGATCATCATCCGGACCTGGAGAAATACGCTGATCTGAACTACACAGATACTTCAGCATCCTCCACATCGGAGATCCTGACAGATATCCTGTTCTCCAGGGCATTCAAAGGCTATCAGATCAGCGAAGAAGTCTGCCGTCTTCTCTACGGCGGCATCCTCACCGATTCCCTGAACTTCACGACTTCCAATTCCACTTCAAAGACACTGGAGAGGGCTTCCAGGCTCGTCTCCCATGGCGGCTTCCACATGTCGGATGTCGCGGAGTGGGTCTTTGAAAGAGATCTCGGAGAGTTCCAGAAGCTCAATCTGTTTACTTCCTTTTTCAAGGTAAACGGAAAGCACGGACATGTCCTGCTGGGAAAGAAAGAACTCAAGAAGATCGGTTTCGATCACAGAGACGCCAAAAACAACATCACGCAGTTCGGCAACATCCGGGAACTGAATGTCTGGTCGGTATTCGCCTATAACGAGAAAGAGGGGACTTATGAAGTCTCTCTGCGCTCAAAGAGGAATTACCCGATCAACGGTTTCGCCGTCGAGTATGGGGGAGGGGGGCACCCGAATGCTGCAGGTATCAAAGGGCTTTCTCTGAGACAATGCCGTGAACTTATCGATAAACTCGATGCTTATTCGATACAATGATCAAATCAGCCCTATAAATAGGGCTTTTTTTAGTTGTATTGCCATTCTGTATATCCTATAATAAAGATATAGGAGGAAATTCAACTAATGGCTACCAAGAAAGTAACATTAAACAAGAAAGCTTTAACTGAAAAAGTTGCCGAAGCTACTGGCCTGACTAAGAAAGCTTCCAAGGAAACCGTCGATCTCGTCTTTGACGAAATGACAAAGGCTCTGAAGAAGGGCAACCCGGTCGACATCTCCGGTTTCGGAAAGTTCGAAGTCAAGAAGAGAAAAGCCAGAAAGGGTATCAACCCGGCAACAAAAGAAACCATCAAGATCCCTGCAACAAAGGTTCCTGGTTTCAAAGCTGCTAAGGCTCTCAAAGACGCCGTTAAGAAATAAGCGCCATAAGCACTCTGAAAAGGGTGCTTTTATAATGCATAAGATAATATAGTTGGATATCCAACTAATAGTGTGTACAGCAATCCAATATCGGCCACAACGATCAGCATGATCATCCAGATCAGCCAATATCAACTGCAACCAACAAAAATCAATACTGATCATTGATCCAGACAGGACACCACACCAGAAGACAGAAACCGGACATCAGATATCCGAACGAATCATTCGATCCAACATTTCCGGATTCAAAGGATCGTGAAAAAACTTCAAAGGTAGCTGATCAACAAATCAGTATAAAAGATGAAGTATCAGGGAAACACAGAAGCTGATATTTGAAAACGAAATGGATAATCATCCATAAAGAGAAATCTCATTTTAACTGAGAGGCATCGATTATCAGCAGATAAAGTGAAAAGAACTATGAAGCAGCAGATATAGACTGGATACGTTCAATCGAATGATGTAGATCCGGGTAATACGCTTGCTCGAAGCATTCTAATAGGACGATCAGATCAATCAAAAAGAGGAGACTATGATGATCTCCTCTCATCTATATCTAAATATATATATAATTGCGCATAATGTATGTTATGCGATTTTTAGATAGGTCTATTTCAGGATATTCTTGAAGGATTTCCCGATCGGCGGCAGTTCAACATTGAAGTAATCCGCGACGGTAGCACCGATGCAGGCGAAGCTCTTTTCCGTCATGAGTTCGCCGCCGTAATGATAGCTCTTGGAGTAGATGAGGACAGGGATCATCTCACGGGTATGGTCGCTCCCCTTCCAGGTCGGGTCATTGCCATGGTCGGCCGTAATGAAGAGGATGTCATCATCACGTAAGGTATTAAGCAGCGTTCCGAGTTTCTCATCGAAAGCGACGAGTTCTCTGGCATAGCCGTCCGCATTTCTTCTATGACCCCATTTGGCGTCGAAGTCAACGAGGTTGACGAAGCAGAGTCCGTTGAAGTCTTCCCTGGCGACTTCGATGGTCTGTTCCATGCCCTGTACCGAGGACTTGGATTTGATGGCTCTGGTGACGCCTTTCGTGTTGAAGATATCGTTGATCTTGCCGATGGAAATGACGTCGTAGCCGGCTTCTTTCATGCTGTCGAGGACAGTTTTTGCGCTAGGGTCAACGGCGTAGTCATGACGGTTCGGTGTTCTTTCGAAGTTGTCTTTATTGTCACCGACGAACGGTCTGGCGATGACTCTTCCCACATACCATTCCGGCTTCATCGTGATCTCTCTGGCGATCTGGCAGGTGCGGTAGATCTCATCGAGGCCGAATTTTCCTTCGTGGGCAGCGATCTGCAGGACAGAGTCAGCAGACGTATAGATGATCATCTCCCCTGTTTCCAGCTGTCTTTCACCGAGATCTTTAATGATCTCCGTACCGGATGCGGCGTAGTTGCCGATGAACTTATGGCCTGTCTTTTCTTCCAGCTCATCTATGAGTTCTTTCGGGAAACCGGTATCCGTGAATGTGACGAACGGCTTTGTGGTGAGGACACCCATGATCTCCCAGTGTCCGGTCATCGTATCCTTGCCGACAGACTGCTCCTTGAGCTTGCCATAGTAAGCGAATGGCCTGTCTGTAGGCGGATTGCCTTCGACGTGTGTAAGATTGCACATGCCCAGTTTCCGAAGATTCGGGATCTGATATTTTCCTTCAGTGGCCGAGAAGATGTGAGAGAGCGTATTCGCTCCTTCATCTCCGTATTCGTGTGATGTTTCTTCGTAACCGACTCCCAGAGAGTCGATGACGACGACAAATATTCTCCTATTTTCCATGCTTTAGACCTCCGATATTGCTCATGGGATGAGATTTCATATAGGTATTCTTCAATCTGCCGCTTTCGACATGCGTATAGATCTCTGTCGTGGAGATATCGCTGTGACCCAGCAGTTCCTGTATCGTCCTGAGATCCGCGCCCCCTTCCAGAAGATGAGTAGCGTAGGAATGACGCAGTTTATGCGGTGTGATATGCTTGCGGATCGAAGTCTTCCCTATTACTGATTCTAACATGTTTTGGATATAACGGGGATAGACCGGGCGCCCTTTCTCATTGAGAAAGAAGCTGTTGTCGTTTGTCTTCTGCCATAAAGGACGGATGTTGTGGAAGTAGATCTTCATGATGTCCTTCGTTCTGGCCGGGATCGGGATCAGACGCTCCTTGGACCCTTTTCCCAGGATCTTCGCGAAGCCCTCTTCGAGATTGACCTGCGAGATCTTCAGACTGCAGCACTCGCTGACTCTCAGACCCAGTCCATAGATCGTCTCCAGTAATGCGTGATCGAGGATGTCCTTCGGTTCCTCCGAGAACACCGACATGATCTCTTCGATCTCTTCGACGGTACAGTAGACAGGCAGTCTCTTCTCGCCTCTGGTGACCTGGATGTTCTGGGTCGGATCGTGGATATCGTATTTGAAGTTCAGGAAGCGGTGAAAGTTCCTGACGGATGTCTTCATGCGGTTTTGCGAAGAGGCAGCGTAGTCTTCCTGCAGAGAAAAGACGAAATCCTCGACCAGGAGTTCGTCTGCCTTTTCGATATCTTCTATCCCCTCTTCCTTCAGATATCCGATGTATTTCTTTAAGTCGCGGGCATAGCTTTTGACGGTGTTTTCCGCCTTCCCTTCTGAACCGGAAAGAGAAAGCAGATACTCTTTGAGAGCTCTATCCGTTTTCACGGACTCTCTCCTGTGCTTTGGTATAGAGTTCTTCAGCAGCCTTCTTTGAGGAATCCGAGACATCGCCGCTGATCGAAGCCAGTTCTTCGATGATCTCTTCCCCTTCCAGTTTCTTCACCTTCGTGACGCTTCTGTCCTTTTCATCTTCCTTGTAGATGACGTAGTGTGAAGAAGCGCAGGCGGCTACCGGAGAGAGATGGGTGATCGTCAGGACCTGGACATCCCTCGCGATCTTCGCCATCTTTTCGCCGATCGCAAAGGCGACCTTGCCGGAGACACCGGTATCGATCTCATCGAAGACGACGAGACTGTGACGGGAAAGTGAGGTAAAGACAGTCTTCAAAGATAACAGGAGTCTCGAGGCTTCGCCTCCGGAGACGACGTTCTTCAGCGGACGCAGATCTTCACCCTTGTTCATGGATACCAGGAATTCGACGTCATCGATACCGGTTGAAGAGAGTTCTTTCTCATTGATCGAGACAGTAAATCTCGCATTCGGAAGCACGAGGTCCTTACATTCCTTTTCGACCAGAGTCGAGAGTTCTTTGGCTTTCTTTACCCTCAGCTGATGGATCTCCTGAGCGCACTTCAAAGCCTTCTCTCTGGCCTTGTCCACTTCCTTCTTCTTTTCCAGAAGGATATGGTCTCTGTCATTATAGAAGGCGATCTTGGCCTCGTAGTCCCCTTTCAGAGCTAAAAGACCTTTGACATCGGTATTGTGTTTTCTTTTCAGTTTGGAGTACAGGAAAAGTCTCTCTTCGATCTCATCGATGGAGAGATCCTCCTCTTCGAAGGATCCGAGGATCTTATCGAGAGAGTCCATCTCCTCTTCCAGTTCATAGTAGATCTCTTCGATCTTTAAACGGCTCTTTTCTATCCTCTCATCGTCCAGATTCAGGGAGTGCAGCAGGTCATAGAGTTTCTCCTGTATCCCCTCTTCACTTCGGTAGAGGTCATGGGCATTATTCAGGACGCTGAGGTACTTCTCGGAGTCCTTGTACATCTTCTCTTTTCTCAGAAGCTCTTCTTCTTCCGACAAAGAGAGCTTCGCGCTGGTGAGCTCCTCCAGGTCATACTGAAGGAATTCGAGTTCCCGCTGGGAATAGGTGCTGTTCTCCAGTTCGTCATATTCCGAAAGACGGGCTGTGTAGTCTTTATAGAGGTCTCTGTATTCCTTTAACAGATCGTCTCTTCTGAGGAATCTGTCTAAAAGGACGAGATGGTTTTTCGGCTGATAGAGGTACTGGGAATCCCTCTGCGAGTGGATATCCACCTTATCCGCAAAGAGCGATTCCAGGAAGTTCAACGTCACGGTGACATCGTTGACGCGGATGGAGCTGCGGTTGTCAGCTGAGATGATACGGCGAACGATCAGGTCATCCTCCGCATCGATCTGGGCTTCTTCCAGTTTTTTCTTCAGATCCTCATCCAGTGAGAAAACACCTTCGATGAAGGCTTTCTTTTCTCCCTTCCGGATCATCGATGTATCGCTTCTTCCCTTCAAAAGAGAAGACAGAGCGCCTACGACGATGGACTTTCCTGCCCCGGTCTCGCCGGTAAAGACATTGAAGCCCTCTTCGAAGTCGATCGAGATGTCGTCGATGATCGCGTAGTTGCGGATCGAAAGTGATTTCAGCATGTTTTCCTTCTGTCCTCTTCTATTCTCTGTAAGAACGAACGGATATCGATGCGCAGGCTCTCCTTCAGCTGCAGGTTGGAACCCTGGCTGACGAAGATGTCATCGATACCGAAGACGGTGATATTTGTCATGATGCCCTTCCGGTTCATGAATTCGAGGATCTCATCGCCGAGTCCGCCTTTGAGGATGTCGGCCGTATAGACATAGACCGGCTTGTTTCTATGGAATATCTCTTCCAGCATGTCTTCATCGACCGGCTTGAGATATCTGGCATTCACTAAGGTATAAGGAAGATTGTTTTCACTGATCAGTTCTTCGATCTTTCCGACATCTTCCCCATAGGTGATGATGATGGCCTCTTCATCTACATTATTGACACAGATCTCCCATTTTCCTACCGGGATCTCTTCAAAATGAGATACTTTTTCAAATCTCGCATTGCCTTTCGGATAACGGATCATGAAAGGATGTTTTGTATGGGAAGCAGTATAGAGAAGATTTTGTATCTCCCGGGAGTCCTTTCCCTGGGCGATGATCATGTTTGGAAGAGAGCGGCCGTAGGCGATGTCGAAGACACCGTGATGGGTCTCGCCGTCTTCCCCTACCAGTCCGGCTCTGTCGACGCCGATGATGCACGGCAGATCCATACGGCAGAGGTCCTGGCTCAATTGATCGTATCCTCTCTGCAAGAAGGAAGAGTAGATCGAAAGGAACGGGTGCTTGCCGGAAAGAGAGAGCCCTGCCGCAAAGGAGACCGCATGGCCTTCCGCGATGCCGCAGTCAAAAGCCCTGTCCGGATATTCCGCAAAGACCCGGCCCAGATGGGAACCGGTGATCATGGCCGGAGTGATGGCGACGATGTCTTTGTTGTCCTTCATGAGTTCAAAGACCGTATCGGCCACAATGGCGCTGTAGGAGGCATAGCCTTCCGGGACTTCATTGAGAAGCTTTCCGCTGGCGATGTCGAAGCGGGAGACGCCGTGCCACTTTCCGGTGATATCTTCTTCCGCATAGCGGTAGCCCTTCCCCTTCGTCGTGACGCAATGCACCACACACGGTCCTTCCTTCTTTCGGGCCACTTCAAAGGCCTTGAGAAGCTGCGGGATGTCGTGTCCGTCCACCGGTCCGATATAGTCGATGTCGAATTCCCGGAAGATCCCGGAATCCACGACAGAGCGCTTGATGGAGTCCTTGAAGTTGTGAATGGACTGGATGATGGCCGTACCGTTTTTCACGTTGCGCAGCGCGCTTTTCACGTTGTCCTTGAGACTGTTGTAGGAAGTGGAGTTCCTGAGCTTTGCAAAGCTTCTGGTCAGAGCGCCGACATTTCTGGATATGGACATGTTGTTGTCATTGAAGATGATGATGAGTTTCTTCTTCTCATCGCCGATCTCATTGAGCGCTTCCAGGGACAGACCGGTATTGAGAGCGCCATCTCCGACCACGGCGATGACCTGATAATTCTCATGATTCAGATCTCTCGCAATAGCCATGCCCAGGGCGGAAGATAATGCTGTAGAGGAGTGTCCTGCTTCAAAACAGTCATAGACGCTCTCTTTTCGCTTCTGGAAGCCGGAAAGACCTCCGAACTGGCGGAGGGTAGGAAAATCTTTCGCGCGTCCTGTGAGGATCTTATGGACGTAGGACTGATGTCCCACATCGAAGAGGATCTTGTCTTCAGGGGCGTTGAATATCTTATGGAGTGCGATCGTCAGTTCGACGACCCCGAGGTTTGAGGCGATATGTCCGCCGGTCTTTGAAAGAGAGGATATGAGAAAACTGCGGATCTCTTCCGCGAGTTCTCTGCACTCTTCCTCATTCATCTGTTTTAAAAACGACGGATCACGGATGTCTTCTATTTTCATAATTACCTGTTCTTCAGGGAATAGATCAGCTTCTTGAAAGCTGCAGGTTCAAAATCGGCGTCTTTGAGATAGTCAGAGAGATCTTCAAATTCCTTTTCAATGATCTCTTCCAGTTCACTTCTATCATACAACGCGATGGCGCTCGGCTTCTCGTTTTTGAGATCCGAGAGGGATTTTCCCATCTCCTCTTCCGAACGGATGATGTCGAAGAGGTCATCCTGATTCTGGAAGATCACGCCGATGCGGTTGCCTAATTCTTTATAGTAGTCTTCTCTGTCCTCCCCGCGGAGATACATCGCAAACAGACACGCGATCTTGAAGAGACCGCCGGTCTTGTTGACCTGGATATCATAGAGTCTCTTCTGATCGAGCTCCGGGATCTTCGTGGTGATGTCGAGCAGCTGCCCGTACACCATGCCCTTCATACCGGCATAATCGCTTAAGGCCTTGACCATCTTCGCACGCACATCAGCCGGATAATTGCTTCCCGCAATGACCCCAAAGGAATGTGTCAGTAAGGCATCTCCGGCTAATATGGCGATATCTTCGCCAAAGGCCTTGTGCAGGGTCGGCTTTCCTCTTCTCAGATCATCGTTATCCATGGCCGGCAGATCATCGTGAATGAGCGAATAGGCCTGGACCATCTCCAACGCCAAAGCACACGGATAGGCTCTTGATTCCTCTATCCCCATCCCTTCACAGAGTGAAAAGATGAGACGCGGGCGGAAACGCTTGCCTCCATCCATCGCATAGACCATGGCCTCCTTGATGACATTGTCTTCAAAGGTGTCGAAATAGGAGCGGATGTAGGATTCAAAGTCACTCATCTTCGTGGTCCTTATTGATCTCTTCGATCTTCTTTTCAAAGTTCTGCAGCTGTTTCTTCAGCTTTCTCGAGAGTTCGAGTCCTTCTTCATAGAGGGAGATGCTTTCATCCATATCGGTCTCCCCTGCTTCCAGTTTCTCGACGATCTCTTCCAGTCTCTTCATCTGATCTTCGAATTTTTCTTTTGCCATATCACACCTCTTTGACTTCGGCTTTCACAGCGCCGTCCTTCATTCTCACTTCGATCTCATCCTGTACAGAGAGATCTTTCTTTGACAGGATGATCTTCCCGTCTTTATAGATGAGGGAGAATCCCCTCTTCAATACATTTTCCGCGGAATAGGCTTTGATGAGCGTGGAGTATCTCCTGAGTTCCGTATTCCACCAGATCCTCTTCTTCTCTTCTGCCGTATGGATGCGCAGTTCCTTCTCCTGTAAGAGATGGAAGAAGCGCTCCAGGGAGATCTTCAGGCTGTGATCCATGGAGGAAAGAGACAGGTCGATCTTCTTTTCCGCTTCCCGGAATACTGAAGAAGTACCCTTGAGTCTTTCCAGCAGATAGTCGAAGGTCAGCTCCCGGCTTTCAATGATGGAAAGAGGCTGCAGGAAGGTCTTGGAGGAAAGCAGTTTCTTCAGGGAATCCTTCTGTTCCATGATCTTTTCTTCCATCAGGGAAGCCAGCGTATCTTCATAGGTCTCGATGTCTTCCAGGACATCGTCGATATCCGGTGTGATGAGCTCGACAGCCGCTGTCGGTGTCGCCGCCCGCAGGTCAGCCACAAAGTCAGCCAGGGTGAAGTCCTGTTCATGGCCGATCCCGCTGACGAGGAAGGTCTTCAGGGAATAGATGGTCTTGACGAGTCCTTCATCATTGAAACAGAAGAGGTCTTCAAAAGAGCCGCCTCCCCTGGCCAGGATGATGGCGTCATATCCTTTCTCATCGGCGATGAGAAGGTTTTCGATGATATCTTCCGGAGCTTCGATGCCCTGTACCAGGACCGGATAATAGTCGACTTCCGTCAGAGGCCACCTTCTCCGGAAGCCTCTTTTGATATCGGACATGGCCGCGGAATTCTCTCCAACGAATACCGCTATCCTCTCTGGATAAATAAACGGCTGTTCTTTTTTATGGGAAGCATCGAAATAGCCCTCTTCCAGGAGCTTTTTCTTGAGTGCTTCATATCTTTGATACAGCATCCCCAGTCCATCTGCTTCCATGCGGGAGACATAGAGCTGCAGCTGTCCGCTCTTCTCAAATAAGGACACATTCCCGACTACCAGCACCTTGTCTCCGTTCTTCGGCTCAAAACGCAGCGTCGTCGTATAGGACCGGAACATGGCGCAGGAGATCTGGGAGTACTCGTCCTTCAGGGTAAAATAAAGATGACCACTGCTGTGGCGGTGGTAATTGGAGATCTCTCCGGTCACTTCTACTCTTGTCAGTCTGTCATCGGCATCCAGTTTTCTCTTCAGATAAGAGACCAGCGTGGATACGCTCAGGGCATTCATAAATTATCCAGCACTCCGTTGATGTACTTATAGGCGTCTTCATCGGAATATAAGTGCGATATATTGACAGCCTCATCGATCACAACGGCTTTATCGGCAATCCCCAGACGGTATTCGCTGAGAGCTTCCAGCAGAATGGCCTGATCGACGAGATTGAGACGGTCAAAAGTCCATTTCTTCAAACGGGCTCCGATCTCTTCGATATACTGATCTTCGTGAGCTTCGATATCCAGCATGATCTGCAGGATGTAGTCGTCGGAGATGTCATCTTCGAAGACGTTGGCAAAAGCAGAGCGTACATCCTTCTTGAGAAGCAGATGCTGGTATAGCGCAAATACGACCTGTTCACGGGTTTCGTGGCGATTCATGAAACTATTATAACATCAATATAAGTCCAGTGCTATAATACTTTACATGGATGAAATGAGCTTTTTCAAACGTCTCAAAGGACACTTTACGACCATCACGACCCACAAGCTGGAAGTCCAGCGTCTGTGTTTCAAATGCGGTCTTATGAAGCAGGGCCTTCTTCATGATCTGTCCAAATACACGCCTTCGGAGTTCTCTGCCGGGGTGCGTTTCTATCAGGGCTACCGCTCCCCTATCGACAGGGAGAAGGAAGTAAAGGGCTACTCCTTCGGCTGGCTCCATCACAAGGGAAGAAATCCCCATCACTGGGAATTCTGGACAGACCGGGACAGGACAACACCGACGCTGATCGTCTATCCGATGCCTTTCAACTATGTCTTGGAATCTGTCTGCGACAAGATCGCGGCTTCCAAGATCTATGGAAAGGAGAAGTATCATGACGGCTATGCCTATGACTTCTTTCTGAAGGGGCTGGACAGGAAAACCATGCATGAAAAGACGGCCAGGCAGATCGGCGAACTGCTCTGCTACTTAAAGGACAACGGTGAAGAAAAAGCTCTCGCATATTACCGGGAGCTCTATCATAAGTGGAAAAAAGATCATTCCTTTGAGATCTAACAGATCTTCTTGTGTTCTTCCGAAGGCTCGACTTCCAGGTCGAGTTTTACTTTGTAGTCGAGCTGGACGAGTTCCACACCGGCAGCTGTCAGCATCCGCTTGGACACTTTTACGCCTTCGGTATCCGCGTACTTGTCGGATTCATAGACGATCTTTCTGATGCCGGACTGGATGATGGCCTTGGCGCATTCGTTGCATGGAAACAGGGATACGTAAAGGATGCAGTCTTTCAGGGAACGCGGGGAATTGAGGATGGCGTTGACTTCCGCATGGACGACATAGGCATACTTCGTATCCATGAAGCCCCCTTCTCTTCCCCAAGGGAATTTCTTATCGTCTACGCCTCTTGGAAAGCCGTTGTAGCCGATCGATACGACCTTCTTGTCCTGATCGACGATACAGGCACCGACCTGTGTATTCGGATCCTTGGATCTCATGGCGGAGAGATGGGCCAGGCCCATGAAGTATTCATCCCAGGTGATGATGCGTCCCATATGCTGTTTCCTCCTCTTATTTGAACGACTGATACGCTCTGATCAGCGCTTTTTCCAGATAGTTGACGGTATTCTGCATACCCAGATTCCGATAGATCCCGATGACATCCATATCCGTTCCCGGATAGAAGTCCAGGGTCGTAGCCGAATAGAATTTATACGTCAGCCCCGCGATGAGCACGAAGCACAATAACAGCGCCGGGACCTTTTCTTTTTTATCGGTCTTGAGATAGTGCTCGAAGAGGAATCCCATGATAGCCCCGCCGAGATGGGCCTGCCAAGCCACGGTCGGATAGAAGTTGATGGCCAGATTGATGATGATGAGCGGATAGAGCCTCTGCATCGCATAGATCCCGCCCTTGGCTGTCTCCATGATGTAGATGATCATGAGGCCATAGAGTCCTCCCGAGATGCCCACTTTCAACGGCGAAGCGGACATGATGCCGGCGGTCAGAGATCCGCAGAGGATCGATAAGATAAGAGCCAGCAGGAAGTTCAGATGGCCGTACTTGGATTCCACATAGGAACCCAGGAAGTAGAGCGAATACATGTTCGAGAACAGATGCATGACGCTGCCGTGCGAGAATGCCACTGTCAGCAGACGGTAGAATTCGTGTAAGCCCAGCGTGAACGGTTTATAGTCTGCTCCTAAGACGATATAGGAAGCGGAAGCGTCGAATTTCGAAGAGAGATAGAGATAGACGAGGAAGCTGAGGACGCAGAGGATCATGATCACCAGGGTGCAGAGATTCTTTCTTCCCCTGAGGTCATACCACTTCTTCCGGTTCTTTCTCGAGAGTATCGCGTTGCGGTTGATGTCTTCAAAGATGGACTTGATCTCCTGGGAAGGATCAGCCACCGGATGGATGACGTTCCGGATACCCGGAAAGATATTATCGACGTTGACGCCGCTGAAGTAGTCCTGGTCCAGACAGATCGTGGAATACTCCTCGTGATCGCTGACTTCTCCCTTTCCGATATGGATATCGAGGAAGGTCGGCTCATCGATGAGGACCTGGGAGGCGATAGAGCGGATGCACAGGGAAAGTCTGTCGAGGTCATAGTCGACAGAGTCCATGGAGGCCATCGTGATGCGGATGATCGGATAGACATTCGTATCCCGGTTGACCATCCAGATCTCATCAGACTTGACGTTTCCCTTCATGACGATGCCCTTATAGCCATGGGTCAGAGTCAGATAGGACATCACCTGATAGAGTTTGTAGACATCCGGTCTATTGGACATAGCGCGATCCCCTTTCCTTCAGATACTGCTTCATATACTCCGGCATATCCGTGTGAAAGACCATCCTTTCATTTGTCTTCGGATGGATGAAGGAGAGTTCATAGGCATGGAGATACTGGCCGCTTTCATCGAGGACCTTCTTCCCGTATTTGGCGTCATTGACGACCGGATGATGGATGAAAGCCATGTGGACCCTGATCTGGTGGGTACGTCCGGTCTTGAGTTCGACATCCAGCAGTGTGGAATCGTGATAGCGCTCCAGAACTTTGAACAGCGTGACAGCTTCCTTGGCGTTCTTATCGGTGACGCACATCTTCTGCCTATCCTTTTCGCTTCGTCCGATCGGGGCGTTGATCTCCCCTTCCTCGTGCTCTATGACACCGGAGACCAGGGCATAGTACTTTCGGTAGCAGGTCTTGTCCTGCAGCTGTTCCGATAAGAAGGCATGCGCGAAGTCGTTCTTGGCGCAGAC
>JAFOMB010000224.1 GCA_017419065.1 Erysipelotrichaceae bacterium
GTATGTCATTCTGATCCTGATGATCTTCGGAAACACGATCCCGGCGATGCTGCTGGCGATCTGCTTCACTTCCTGGATCGGCATGGCCAGACAGGTCAGACAGCAGGTCAGATCCATCAAGGAAATGGAATACGCCCTGGCTGCTACGGTCATCGGCGCAAGCCATACCAGGATCCTGCTGAAACATCTTATCGTCAACGCCATCGGTCCAATCATCGTCAACCTGACGACCATGGTTCCGAGCGCGATCTTTACGGAAAGCTTCCTGAGCTTTGTCGGTATCGGTCTGGATCCTTCGATCCCGTCCTGGGGCAAACTGGCCAACGACTGCCGCGACCTCTTCTTTACATTCCCGATCCAGATCACCTGGGTCATCGCCGCAATTTCCCTGACCTGTCTGTCTCTGAACTTTATCGGTGACGGCATCGGTGAAGCGTTCCAGACGAAAAAGAGATAGGAGGAAGATAGAATGTCATTGCTAAAAGTTGAAAATCTAACGACTTCCTTCACTACTCCGCAAGGCAAGGTACAGGCGGTAAGAGACGTATCCTTCGAACTGGAAGAAGGAGAAGTTCTCGGTATCGTCGGCGAATCCGGTTCCGGAAAGTCCCAGATGATGTATACCATCATGGGTCTGCTGGCGGACAACGGCGTCATTGAATCGGGCAAGATCACCTTTGACGGAGAAGACATCTCGCTGTCGAGTTTCCCTGACAAGAAAGCCTATGAGAAGAAGATGCTGGATATCAGAGGAAACAAGATCTCGATGATCTTCCAGGATCCGATGACTTTCCTGAACCCGGTCTTAAGGACCGAGACGCAGCTGGTTGAACCGCTGCTGAATCATACCAATATGACCAGGGCAGAAGCCAAGGAAAGAGCCCTGGAACTGATGAGACTGGTAGGTATCCCGTCTCCCGAGAAGAGGATTAGACAGTATCCGTTCGAATTCTCCGGAGGCATGAGGCAGAGAATCATCATAGCGATCGCTCTGACCTGCAACCCGAAGCTGATCATTGCCGATGAACCGACAACGGCGCTGGATGTCACGATTCAGGCCCAGGTTCTCGAGCTGATCGATAAACTGAGAAAAGAAACCAATACGGCAGTCATCGTGATTACCCACGACCTTGGTGTTGTTGCGAAGCTCTGCGACAGAGTGGCGATCATGTACGGCGGCAAGATGGTTGAGATCGGTACGGATAAGGAGATCTTCTATAAGCCGGAGCATCCGTATACCCAGGGCCTGCTGAATTGCATTGCCAGAGCCGGAGACGATGAAGTGGAAGAGGATCTTAAGCCGATTCCGGGGTCTCCTCCGGATCTGCTGAATCCGCCGAAAGGCTGTCCGTTCGTGGACCGCTGCGCCAAGGCGATGCGCGTCTGCAAGGACAACATGCCGGATACGGTATCTTATTCGGATACCCACAGATCAAGATGCTGGCTGGCTGATCCTAGAGCGAAAGGAGATGAGTAACATGGAAGATAGAGTAATCCTGCGCGTCTCCAATCTGAAAACCTATTTCGATGTCACAAAAGGCATCCTGGCTCCGAAGCAGATCGTCAAGGCTGTAGACGGAGTAAGCTTCGATGTCAAGGAAGGAGAGA
>JAFOMB010000225.1 GCA_017419065.1 Erysipelotrichaceae bacterium
AAAGAAAAAGCCCTTCTGTTACGATTGAGTTGGACATCAAACAGTACAGAAGGGAGGAATGATTATTCCTGATAATGATTTTATCACAGCGCTGCTGAATATCCGGAAGGAAGATATCGAAGCGTGCACCGTCACCTGCCAGAGCGATACGGTCTTCTATCATCTGACTCTCTCCAGAGGTGTCTCCAACTTCAGAAGGTTCCTGAAAAGGATACTCTACGCCCTGAATCCGGATATCTGCTATTCCCTGACGGAAGTTCTTCCTACCGAGAAACTGCCGGGAAGAAAAAGAGGCAGATCTCTCTGTTTCACAGAGATTCTCTGCCTCTTTTCAAGTACTCTTACCCACGCACCAGTTTAGATTACTCTTTTTTCTTTAGAAGTATTCCGGATCTCTTCCCTCTAAGAGAGCTCCGACATCGTCGATGGCCTTTCTGGCGGTATCGACAGACTGTGCGGTAAGTTCCTTGAGGCTTCCTTCATAGTACTCTCTGCTTCCCAGGAGTTCCAGAAGGACACCGAGGTTCATGCCGGCGAGGACCTGGATCTTCTCTGAGATCTGCAGGGCCGCTCTGTTGCATGGTGTTCCGAATAAGAGGTCGCAGAGTATCAGGACACCGTCTCCGGTATCGACTCTCTCTGCCGCTTCCCTGATCAGCCGGTCAAATTCTTCAAGATCCTGACCAGGCTGCAGGCATAATGCTTCTAACTGTGGCTGTTCGCCAAAGAACCACTGGCTGGTCTCTACGACCCCTGCTGCCATCGGTCCGTGACTGGCGACTATGATTCCGATCATAACTATCTCCTTTGCCCTATACCTTATTTTCGCATATTGAAAGCATACCCCGCAATAGAACAAATGTGCATTTATATGCTACAATTCTTTCTGTAGGTAAAAGATTATGGCTAGAAATAACAGATACTCACAGGACATCGAAGGACTCTTCATCTATCATGACGACAAGGGACGTTCTGTCTTCTCCAATCCTTTCATGAAGAACGGCTACGTCATCAAGAGATCCGACTTCCGTCAATACACCGTCTATTCCACCAAGTCTCTCATCGCTTTAGCGATCGGGACACTTCCTTACCTCTTCGTCAAGAACTGGTATATCTGCATCGTCGTAGGTCTTGTCGCTTACGCAGTCCTCACCGCGATGTTCCACTTCAAATACCTTCCAAGCTGTACGAAGATCGAAAACTTCGTCAAGCCGAAAAGAGAGGGCTTCATCGAACGCAATGTCCGTTCCCAGCCTCTCTCCCAGATCCTGATCTCCATGGGCCTCTCCTTTCTCTTCGTAGTCGCCCTCATCTACAACCTCATCCAGATGAAGTTCCAGGGGATCGAACTCGTCCTCTACTGGCTGCTGATCGCTGTGGCAGCTGCCTACTTTATCCTCAACTGTGTCCTCTTCATGAAGAAACAGGTCTACGAGAAAAACAGGAAGTAAACGAAAAGCCCCAAGGGGCTTTTTTAAATCATTCCGAGTCTTTCAAAGGCCTTGTAGAAGCCGTCATCTTCGATGCGGTCCGTGATCATATCGGCCTTTTTCTTTAACTCCTCTTCGCCGTTCCCCATGGCGATGCCATAGGCACATGTCTTCAGCATCTCCAGATCGTTCATGGAATCACCGATCCCGATGGTGTCTTTCATGTCAAATAGACCCATCTCCGAGAGCCTTCTGATCGAGGATCCCTTGGAGACACCCTTTCTCGATGTCTCGATACAGCGTCCCA
>JAFOMB010000226.1 GCA_017419065.1 Erysipelotrichaceae bacterium
CCCTCTTCAATATCTATGGGGTCCTGCTTCTCCTGTGTATCCCGATCTACTATCTCTATTCCAGAAAGCGGTCGAATCAATAGACATTCAAAAAGAACCTTCCGGTTCTTTTTTACTGTTTCCACTCTTTCAGACAGAGCCCTGATTTCTCAAATGTCTCCCGCATATCTTCATAGACGGTTTCCCGACTTTCTCCCTTTTCATCGCATCCCGCAAGGATCATCAGAAATACCATCAGTATCAGAAAGTATTTCTTTTTCATCTCTTACTCCTTTCAGGATACAGTGATCCCCAGATCTTCCGCTGTCTTCAGGCCGAGGTCGAGGATATTCTGATCGAGGATCGCGAAGACGATCTCGATGTCATAGTCACTGTTATTGTTGAGCCAGTCATTGACAGCCTGCAGAGCCTTTCTCCAGGCCTGTGCTTTCGGATAGCCGAAGATTCCGGCAGAGATCAGCGGAAAGCCGATGGAATGACAGCCATTCTCCTTGGCCAGTTCCAGGGATCTCCGGTAACAGCCGTAGAGATCCTGCGCTTCGTGACTGTTTCCTCCCTGCCATACCGGTCCGACCGCATGGACGATGTACCGGCATAAGTTGAATCCCGGAGTGATGACAGCACTGCCTGTCCTGCATCCTCCGATCTTATCGCAGGCATCCTGAAGTTCTCTGGCACCGGCTGCCTGAAAGATATATCCGCAGACACCGCCTCCCTGCATCAGCCTGTCATTGGCCGCATTGACGATGATGTCTGTCTTCAGTTTCGTGATACTGATATTCTGTATAGAGATCTTAGACATAACAGCTTCCCTTCCTGAACCCATTATATCTATTTCATACAGCATACAAAAAGGAGAAGAGCCTCCTCTTCTCCTGTATTCATTACTTATTGTTCTGCGTGTTTTCTCCGATGTGGAACACTTCGTCCATGACAGCTTTCGAAATAGCGCCGTCACCGCCTAAAGCGATGCCCAAATCGATCGTCCTGCCGCCGGTGTATTCCGCTGCGTAGCTTGTCTTTCCGTCATATACCAGTAATAACGGAGCTCCTAAGGCATAAGCCAGAGGACCGCCGGACAAGCCATCCGGGAAATTCTTGCCGGTAGCGATGACATATCTGCCGTTGTTGACAGTGAACCGCCTGGCGATCTTGACGGATGTCTCATAACGGTCGCTGCCGGAGATGCGTTCTGCGACAGTTCCATAGTTCTTCAGTTCATTCTCGATCCCTTCATTGACAGCACCTTTGCCGCCGATGATGTAGAACTTCGTATTGGCCTTGTTCAGACCGGAGAGGAAGGCTCTCTGATCGTCGTTGAGGTTTACGTTGACGAGCAGGATCGGATACGGCAGCGCTGAACAGGACAGGGAATCCGCGAAGGCCTTGCCGGTACATACGAGGACTGTTCCGTCTTTGACACCGGCTTCTTTGAGGACTTCGAGATTCGTCTTGTAACGGTTGTTTCCGGAAAGACGTACGACCTGATAGCCGTAGTCACGGAACGGCTGTACCCACTCTTCCTTGACAGCTCCGGTCCCTCCGAGGACATAGATCACGCCTCCGGCCTTCACATTGACACGCACATAGTTCAGTACGGTATTGGCGCTCTTTTCATTGATCATCAGCATCGGCGCCTTGTTCATGTTTGCCAGGAAGGAACCGCTCAGGGCATCCGGATAATTGACACCTGTAGTGATGACAGCAGCAGAGAACTGTTCCAGATCCCAGGCATCCAGGACTGCGTTGGCGATCTTCTGGGATGTCTCATAACGCCCGGAACCGGAAATGCGTTCCTTGACGCCTTCTTTACTGACGGTGACATCGGTGGAATAGGATTCCGGTCCATCCGCGTACTCATACGCACGGGCACGGACGATATAGCTGTATCTTCCAGAAGCTGTCATATACGGTCCGAAGTCATAGCGGTTTCCCTCTTCACAGAAGATCGGTCCGACTTCGATATCCGGGCCGTTCAGATAGAGGATGTAGGAGTCAGCTCCTTCCAGGACATCCCATTCTGCGATGTGATCATCGACCCAGTGCGCGTTCTGCACAAAGTCCATATTGCCCTTCGGTTCGTACCAGTATACTGTGGAACTTGAAGTATAGCCTTTGGCGATCTCTTCGTCTTTTTCGTTATACGCAAAGATCGGGATATTCCGGCCTCCGTAGGAGAATCCGGATCTCTTGAACATCTCCGCGATCCCTTCGATAGAATTGGTATCCGTCTTATAATCGAACCAGTTTACCTGTATCTTATAGTAGGCAGCACCCGGATAAGGATCCCAGACGGCCATATCACCGTCGATCCTTCCGTTTGTGATCGTGCCGCTCCCGGGATAATAGTAGGTAGAGGACGCTTCCCCGGTAGCCATCTTATTGCCGTTCCAGCTTCTTGCGACGACGTAGACATGGTATTCTTTACCGGCTGCGGCTCCCATGCGGGAAGCGGCATCGTACAGATCCGCTGTCGTTTCTTTTACTGAAGTGTACTGGTTCTGTACCCCGAAATTGATCTCGTAATACGAGGCATTCGGATAAGGATCCCAGCTTACCGTATTACCGTCGATGACGATATTGGTGACCTGGTCTTCTGCGAGAGTCCTGTCTTTCGGCATGATGGAAAAGACCAGGACCAGAGATAAGATGATTGTCAGCAGTTTCTTCATGATTAGATCCTCAAATTCCATTTTTATGATACCACAGTATCAGCGCTGATGATGGGCAGAACCCGGCAGCTTCTCGAGTTCTTCCACCGTGTGATGATGTCCGTGTTTCTCATCGGTGACGTAGTGATCGTGCGCGTGGGTATGCGTCACGGTATGGGTATGGGTCGAGCCGTCATGGGTATGGGTAAAGGTATGACGGTGAGGATGGACGTGATGAGAGATCAGGGTGTCAGTCACGGCGAGGAGGGAACCGGCGATCATCACCAGAAGGGCGATGAGATACATCCAGGAGAGTTTCTCCTTTAAGAACACAAAGGAGAGGAAGGAACCCACAAATGGTGCTGCCGCATAGTAGGCACTCGTCTTGGCGGCTCCCAGTACGTTCTGTGCCCGGACATAGAGGA
>JAFOMB010000227.1 GCA_017419065.1 Erysipelotrichaceae bacterium
CCCAGGATCATGTAGTCCATGCGCTCCCGGTATTCTTTTAGAAGATCCCATTTGGCGATATAGCACTCTGTCTCCAGTCCCAGGTAGATCTCGATCTCATCTTTATAGCGTTCTTTCAAATCGTTTACAGAAGAGATGTAGTCTTCCAGGTCTTCGTAGTCCATGCGGATGCCGGGTTCCGAGACATCATAAGGCGCATGATCGGAAAAGCCGAGCTTCTTCATGCCGGCAGTAATGGCTGCCTGGACGTAGTGTTCATCCAGACCGATCGCGTGACCGCAGCGTCTCGTATGTGTGTGGTAGTTATTTTTTATCATCGTTTCCTCCTGTCACCATCTGCAGGAAAGAGTTCAGACGGGAATCAAAGACACTGGTGAAGACTTTCAGGAAACGGGAGGCGATCTCCTTGGCGTCCGGATCGATCTCTCCCAGCTCTTTCATGGCCTTGATGACCGGTGAAATACGGAAGGCAGATAAGGAGAAAATCTGGGAGATGTGTTCGATCTTCGCGTCAGCCAGAGCCTTGAAGAGCTCTTCTGTAAAGATCTCCCGCTGTTTCGGGGTCGTATCCTCCAGGAACTGTTTGAATGCTTCTCCCATGGTCAAAGAGTCTTTCTTTAAGTTATCCGATGTGATGAAGCGGTTCCTCATGACCTGCCAGGAGTCCGGATTGTGGGAGTAGAGGATCTGTCTCGAAGACTTGACGATCAGACGCTTGCAATCGTGTTCAAAGGCCAGTCCGAAGACATCACTGTCCGGAACGATCTGGATATAGCGGTCTTTGATGGTATCGAATTCCTCTTTGTTGAAGACTGCTTCCCCAAGGCCCGGTCCGTCATTGGAGAAGACGGCCGTGATCTTCCTCTGGACTTCCTTATCGGCCTTCATGGAGGCGTAGAGAGCGAGATTGCCGCCCTTGGAGTGGCCCCCGACTCTAAGCTTCCTCGCATAGCGTCCATGGGTATTGAGATAGTTCAGCGCTTCTTTCTGGGCTCCGATGACCCTGTACAGCATCATGAAATCTTCCTTCCAGCCGATCGTCGAACCGTCTGTTCCCCGATAGGCCACATAGGTCGAAAAGTCATCGAGGTCTATCATCAGCGCCGCGAACTGTTCGCTGTGTTCCTCGTTGTGGAAGGAGACGTAGTTATAGAGACGGGCATTCCCGAACCTGCGGCTCTCCGCCATTTCTTCCAGGATCTCCGGAACGGCCTTTCCTTCTTCTTCATGGAGTTTTTTATAGGCATCCCTGGTCTCCCGTATCGTCATCTTCCCCTTTAAAGCACCTTCAAAGTGGATATAGGAAAGCCTCGACAGCAGGACGTTGTCGACGAGATTGAAGGGATCCTGACGGAACGTGATATCGCCCCGCCATTTCAGATAGTCGATCATATTCATGCCCCCATTATAAACCCGAAGAGGGAATTATCGACAAGTTCCCCCTTCTTCGATACAATAAGACAAAATAGGAGGTATGGGATTTGTCATCTTTCGGACGCTTCTATCTGGACAGGGAAAAAGACATGATCGTCGATCTCGAGATGAAGAAAGAGCACCTCTTCTTCACACTGTCCACCCCAAACCATCACTCCGGCAATCTCATCCGCAATCTGGCATCTCTTTGCAGCCTTCCTCTTTCCCTGAATAAAGAAGGCCTTTTAGTCATCAGAGGAGAAGTTCCCTCCTACATCGATGCCTATAACCAGAAGATGTACATCTTCCGCTTAGGAGGCACGAAAGTCGCCAATATCTATCCCAACGGCCACATCGAGATGAAGGCCTCCATCCCTTCCATATCCAAGACCTTGATGTCCCAGACCAAGGACTACCGCTTGGGCATCCCGGAGACCATCATCAAGACCTATGTCTTATCCGATGTCAAGTTCACGACAGATCTGCACACCCATATGAACGCCAATCTGTCTCCGGATGTCCTGATTGCCTTAGGCATCGCCCATCAGATACGCTATCCCTACTACTACATCAAGAAACTGAAACTCCGTCTCTCCCCTTCCCAGAAGAAGGAAATGGAAAAAAGAAGGGAGAAGACCGCGGAGATCTATAAGGATTCCCTGTTACGGGACAAGTATCTCGACCGCAAGATCGACGACAACACCTTCATCAACTTCGCCGATCTCATCCTGAACAATCCGAAAGAGGCTTCCTATAATATCCCGAAGATCCGCTCTTCCCTTTCCATCCTGAAAGACGGCCAGGCGGTCTTTACGAACCTCGAGAAGGTCTACCTCTACCGCTATGTCTTCACCAAGGGACAGCCGTATGGAAGGAAGATCGC
>JAFOMB010000228.1 GCA_017419065.1 Erysipelotrichaceae bacterium
CTCGACGTTATCGAGGTTGAGCACTTGCAATCTTCCGTAAAGTGGCGAAATACGCCTTTACGATAATATGTCTCTTTGTCAATTACTTTATAATTCATTTTCTTCACCCTTACAAATTCCGATTTATCTAAATTAATTATACAAAAACAGGACTTTTCAGTCCTGTTCTCTTCTACGTGGTGGACCTGGCGGGAGTTCAGCAGAACCCCCTGTTTGCGGCGGCAGATTATTATGTCCTGATGTATTGCCTGTAAAAAAGTTAATACCTTCTGCTGCCGGACTGACGTTCATCTGTCACATCGTATACCTGAATACCGTGATCTTTCTCATATAGCTTCCGATAGTGGTAAAACAAATCGCGGAATCGATAGATCCTGCCGCTTAGCGGATCTCCGTACATCCTTGCAAGATCAAGAAAGTCCGGAAAGGAGTCATAGTAGCGCTCATCCAGTGTTTCGATCTCCTGAATGATCTCCTCTGCACGCATCCGTTCATACCGTTCAATATTGTCCGGTCTCAGCGAGATCAGCAGCATTCTCCCTTTTTCTTCCGGAATATCCATGCCGGTGATCCAGTCGCGTTCACTGCGGTATAAACGGCGGTTCAGCAGCTTTAAAGATTCTTCGGATAATCCTGCAAGGTCCTTTTCATCCAGCCGGATATCCGAAAGTGTGATACCTCTTCCCTCTTCATGCGGCACAAACATGGTGATCTTCTCAACACCATGCTTTTTCAGATCTTCTGTCAGAACATCAGCCTGAGATATATTCTCCGCAGTAAGAGGGATCCCTGCTGAAACCTGCAGTCCATGGCTTAACGCAGCCCTGATCATACGTATCAGCAGATCATAGTCTCCTTTTCTTGAGGCAAAACGGTCATGGTATTCTTTCTGACCATAGAAAGTAAAATTCAGATCCCGTACTCCCTCTTCCTTCAGTACCCTCATCAGATCATCGCATTCTGCTTCACTCCTGTTTCGCATTCCGTCGCATTGCAAAAACTGTGCCTGAGGACTGCCGATCTCTTTCAGAAATCTAATCGCTTCACGAAGATGTGGATGATCCATGGAATAGCCATACGTAAATGAGGTGTTTATTTCCGGATGGGAAGATCTCACGTCATCAATGAATCTCCGTGCAAATGATACGCTCCTGTCCCAGGAAACACCTGCCGGTCTTCCATCCCATGACAAAAGACAGTATCTGCACCTGCAGCTGCACGGAACACAAAGATTCTGTACCATGATCGATGTTGTCTTTATCTCTTTTTTCATAATCCTGTTCTTAGCCATTATAAACAAAGAGCAAATAAAAAGTGAGGGCCCGCATCAATCTGCACATCCAGCATCCATCTGCCGGAAACCGACACTTTTCAGTATTGCTGCCTCTAAAGGCTCGTTTTAAATTGGTGGAGCTGGAGGGAATCGAACCCTCGTCCGAGAATTGCCCACATACAGACGTCTACAGTTTAGTTCTCACTTTGAATAAGACAATACCTGTGGCAGGAACACTCCGGGTATTGAATCTGCCTTTTCGGTTTTCGGTTCACAAGAGAAAGAGCTAACTTGTTGCCCCTAGTTCATGTATACGACTCCCTGTTATGAACCTGGCAGGAAGAAGCGCCTAAAGTCTACGTCGACTTATTGGTTAGGCAAATGCTAATTCGTTGTTAGCGAGTAAATTTAAGTTGATGATTAGGTCATCACTCCACTGCAGTCCGTATCCAACATAGACCCGTCGAAACCAAGACAACCCCATGTGTCTTTATTAAATAATAAATTTTCTCCTGTTTCAACTATTTCTTCTTTTTGAAGTAGAAGAAGATCAGATAGGCGGCGAGAGCGACGACTGCCACTACCAGGATGACAGGCAGATAGGAAACTGTGCGTACGACAGGATCCGGTGCGACATCCGCATAGACAGGAGAATAGACGCTCAGTACGAGAAGAACAGCTGTGAGGATCAAAACAGTTTTTGACATAGTACACCTCCGCAAATAGAAAGGATATTGAGAATGACCGAGAGGGCAAGAGGACTTCCCTTCCATTCCAGACGGTCCTTATACAGCAGATATTCAGTGATGATCACCAGAGGCTCCGCAATGAGATAGGTCAGAAGTCTTCCGGTCTCTATACCTATATGATACATCAGCAGGATGCTGACTGTCACCAGCACGGGATTGGTGAGGATGTTGACGAGGATGTTCAGAAGAAGATCCCGTCTCCGCAAGCCCATCAGATAAGCACCGATGAGTTCAAAGAGGATCGTGAGAACCAGAGGCTTCCCATAGGTCCAAAGCAGGTCATCCATTCTTCTCATCTCTTTCGGCGATCACGACCGCCATGTAGAGGAAGACAAGAGAGATCAAAGAGGAGATGGTTCCCATCGGAAACGGCGGGATATCCCGAAGGAAGCCATAGTAGACAGGAAGATAGCCCAGGAATAACGCAAAGGTCAATATCCCGAAAGCGAAACCCGGCATCTCCGGCATGACCTTCTTCAGCAGATACAGCGTCAGCGGCATGGTCATATTGAACAGAAGCAGAGACACAAGACCTCCGTAGATGTTATCTCCGAAACAGTAGGATACCGCTGAAAGAAGAAGGGTGATGATGACCGTCTTCTTCATGCCGAAGGAGGCGCCTAAGAAGCCTCCCAGGGCCTTTCCGGAAGCCAGACAAAGAACAGCGAGGAAGGAGATCGAAGGAGTGGCCTTCCAGGAGAATAATACAGACATCCCGGTGAGGGAGCGCAGTATCACGACCAGGAAGCAGAACAGACTGATCCAGAGGATGCTTTTCCTCGTATAGACTCTTCCTCTTTCCTCCCGGTCTTCTCTTCCCAGAAGGAAGAGGACAGCCGTCAGTGCCGCCATCACGATAGATACCAGGATGCGGATGAGCGTATAAAGAGGCGTGTTATGGAAGAGGGTCCCAAGGAAAAGGCCGATCGCTCCCGGTGCCACAAAGACACCGAGTCCCCTTCCCTTTAAAGAGGATCTGTCATCTTCATGGATGGAGAGGACCCCGCCTCCTGTATGGAAGAGGGCGTTGCCCAGTCCCAGGATCCAGGGCGAGGTGATCGTCCCGAAGACTGTCAGTAAGACTCCGGCCAGTAAAAAGACATAACCCGGAAACATCTTCTCTCCGCTTCGATCGCACCAGTAATCCAATACGATCCCCAACGGCATCTGCAGCGCAAAGGCCGAGAAGTTATAGAAGAGGAAGACGTGGATCCCTTCCGAAAAAGCATGGTAAAGAGAAAAGGCGCAGAGGAAATCGATCCCCATGTGTAAGAGAGAAACTAACAGGATGATGTTCCATGAACGTCTTTGATCTTCCATGATTCCATTATATAAGAAAAAGCCGGTCAGCGCCTCATGGCCTTCTCGGCTTCTCTTTTCATCGATCTTATCTTGTCGGAATCTCTCTTGTCGTAGAGAGTCTTTCCTTTCGCCAGAGCGATCTCCATCTTGGCACGGCTGTCCTTGAGATAGACACGCAATGGGATGATCGTATAGCCCTGCATCTTCACTTTCGAGAAGAGCTTGGCGATCTCTGTCTTATGAAGGAGGAGCTTGCGGTCTCTGAGTTCATCGTGATTGTTGTAGGTGCCGTAGGCATACTGGGCAATGGACATTCCCTTGACGAAGGCCTCCCCACCATAAAAGGTGATGTAGGCTTCTTTCAGCTGCACCTTTCCGTTCCGCAACGATTTGATCTCTGTTCCCTGCAGGACCAGTCCGGCTTCATAAGTCTCTTCTATGTAGTAGTCGTGTCTGGCTCTGCGGTTTACCGCAACTTCCTTTACTCCCATGTCCTTTTGAAATAAAAAGGGCTGTTCACCCTTATTCTACGATGCGAATGATGATGGTGATCACGAACAGCAGGATACCGAGTGCCATCGTGACATTGGAGATGACTTTCTCCGGACCTCTCTCCTTGATGTTCTGGAAGAGCCCCAGATCTCCGGTTCCCGTGAAGGCGCTGAGTCCTTCGGACTTGCCTCCCTGTAATAACGATATGATGATCAGCAGAACTGCGACGATCAGTAATAATACTCTCAGCATATTTTCACCTCTTAAGCGTGATTCTATTCTAAACCTTTTCTCTTTATCCCGTCAATAAAAGCCTATTCAGCATCTTCTTTCTTTTCGGCCTTCTGTATCATCTTCTTGCATTTGCGTTCGAATTCCCGTCTCTCCATCATGACGACAGCACCGCATCCTTCACACTTGATCTTGATGTCGGCTCCCATGCGGATGATCTTCCAGTAATGGGACTTCCTGCAGGGATGATCTTTCTTCATCTGTACGATGTCATCTAAATCATAGTTCTCGATCATTTCTTCTCCTCGCTATCCATGAGGATGGTCACCGGACCATCATTGACTAAAGAGATCTTCATGTCCGCTCCGAAGATACCGGTCTCTACTTCGATCCCGTCTTCTTCCAGACATTCATTGAAATACTCATAGAGCTCAACGGCTCTTTCCCCTCCTAAGGCATCAGTAAAGCTCGGACGGTTCCCCTTGCGGGTATCCGCATAGAGGGTGAACTGGGAGATGGACAGGATCTTTCCGTTCACATCTTTGAGAGAACGGTTGATCTTTCCCTCCTCATCGGAGAAGATGCGCATCTTGGCGATCTTGTCCGCCATCTTCTTCACAGTTTCTTTCTGATCGTCCAGTCCGAATCCGACCAGTACCAGAAAACCGGTTTCTATTGAACCGGTGATATTTCCATCTACGGTGCAGCTGGCGCTGCTGACTCTCTGTATCACTGTTTTCATCTTCTTTTATCATATCTCATTTTAGAAGGATCTCGGAGTGATAAAACTGTTCCTGGAACCTCGTCATCTCTTCGATCTCCTCTTTCGTGTATTTCTTATCGGAAACCACCCACTTGTCTTCGACGTCGTCATAGCGGTGTATCACGGCGATCACCCGGCCTTCGTATTCCGTTAAAGGTTCCTTCGGACCCAGGATGTAGGCATCCTGTTCCTCCCCGTCTTCCGATACCAGACCTTCTATATAGCCGTAGTTGATGGGATAGACGATGTCAGGATGTTTGGGATGGATGGTGCCTATCGGCCTGTCCATCTTCACCTTTACTCTTCTTCCCAGAACGGAAAGAGGATCTCTGTCCCTTACTTCCGCCGTTACCCGGCATGGGATCCCGGTCATATGGGAGATGGAGACAGGGAAGGTATAGAGGGTGATATCCTTCTTACCGATGAGCTCTTCCAGATTGACCATGTTTTCAATGATGAAGCAGCCCTGATCAGCGCACTTCTGGTCGGCAGGGGTGTGCTCCTTTCCTCTTCTGACACCCTCAAAGTCGATCCCGATCAGGGAGACTTCCCTTTTCAATAACTCATCGATGAGTTCATGGGAGAGCTCCGGGTGTTCATGGCGGTAGGCCTCGCTGCGGTAAGGCGCTTCCTCCATGAAGCTGCTGCAGAAGAGGACGGCCATCCCCTTTCTGACCTTGGACAGATCGACATCTTCTATTCCGATCTCTCTGAGTCCCTTCACTGAAAAACAGACGGCCTTTCTTACGGTATAGTCCAGAGGAAAGGTCTTGTCCATGATGTCGAAATGCGTTCCGTCATGGCCATGGAACGTCCCGATATCTTCTCTTTTCAATGGATAAGTCAGGTCTATCATCTCTTCCTCCGTATCATCTCGATGTGCTCTATCCCGTCCTCCAGAAAGGCATCGGAACACTGTTCGAATCCCTCTTTTTCATAGAGACTTCTCGCATAGGTCTGCGCTTCGATATGGACAGCTTCCGCATGGAAGACTTCCTCTGTCTGCCGGATCCCCTCTTTGAGGATCATAGAGGCATAGCCCTTTCTCCTGTCCAGAGACAGGACCCGTCCGATCGAAGCCTCCTCATAGGAGACGCCCTTATCCAGGACTCTTAAATAGGCCTTCAGGACATCGTCTTCATAAAGACAGACGTGTAAAGCCTTTAAGTCCTTTTCATCGAATTCCTCATAGAGGCATTCCTGTTCCAGGACGAAGACATCGAAGCGGGCCTTGAGGATCACATAGAGTTCATAGGGTGTGAGCTCTTCAAAGCGCTTCGTCTCTATCCGGATCATAAGACACCTCCCGAGGTCTCTATCTGAGACAGGAGTCTTTCATAATAGGTGTAGCAGAAGGCCACTCTGTCCTTCCAGAGCTCAGTAGCTGTTTGAGTGGAGAGCTCTTCGGAGTAATACGCCTTCAGCTTCTCCAGAAGGCCCAGAAGATGGGCCTTCTTCTTTTCGAGATCGAGGTCCGGGAACTCCGATACCGCGAGGTTCTCGAAGATCCGCAGGGCATCGAAGTGATCGATGTTGTCGGCGTCGGATACCGTCCTCGTAAAAGGGGTATACTCTCCCTCAAAGTCAGACTTGTCATCGACGTGTATGGCGACCGCGAAGCAGATATCGTTGATCCTCTTTTCTTCCAGTCCCAGTTCAAAGAGGAAGGGACGTATCATCCTGGCGCTGTTTCGGCCGTGGTCGAGCCAGTCCTTTGAGTCCCGGAAAGGACGGGAATAGGCGATGTCATGGAGGAGACAGGCAATGACCATGTCTGTGACATGGAAGCCCTCCTTTTCCGCGATCGTCTTTGCGATATTGGCGACCCGGAAGGAGTGCTCGATGCGGTAGTCCATGATGCCCGGTTCTTCTTTGATATACTCACTCTCCTCAAAGGTCTTCTTCAGGTATTCTATGGTCTTATCTATCAGCTCTCTGTTCATTTCTTTTCTCCCGGAAAGTGATACTCCTTATCGAGATAACCGAGAAGGAAGGCTTCCGCCAGGGAATCCTTCTTGATCATCTTCCTGGCTTCTTCAATGGAGAACCACCGGTATTCATCGATCTCTTCATTCGGAGAGAGTTCCCCTTCTATGACAGCTGTCCAGTTCCACATGAGGGTATTGGACGGCGCGAAGTAATGGGAACGGTTGAAGCGCTTCTCTTTGACGCTGACACCCAGTTCCTCTTTGATCTCTCTTTCGACGGCGTCTTCGCCGTCTTCGCCTTTATTGATATAGCCGGCTACCAGGATGTAGTCCTTTCTTCCATACTGCTTGATCAGAAGGATCTTATCCTTTTCCTCGTTCATGACGATCATACTGACCGCCGTGGAAAAGACGGGAAAACGGTAGTCTTCACAGCTTGGACAGTACGGGATCATCCCTTCATTCTTCAGTTCCTTATAGATCAGCTTGTGACCGCAGAAGATACAGTGAGTCATTTCCGGCATATCATCACCTCATTCATATACAGTATACGGGAAAACAGAAGAAAAGATCCCCTTCGGGATCTCAGTCTTCTGTATAGCCGATCTTCTTGACGTCATATATTCCGTCTTCCCATTCGATGATGGTCAGGGAACAGTTGGGAAGCTTTCCTCTCGGCAGAGTCCTCCCCTGTCCTTCCTCGCGGTAGAGGAGGCGGATGAAGTTGCCGATGGAGCCGCCGTGACTGACGATGAGGAAGCTCTCCTTTTCGCTGTTTACAGCCAGGTCATCGAGGAAATTCCTGAAACGCAGGGCGTTTTCTTCCAGGGATTCTCCGCCGTAGTCCGGCCGTAAAAGATGCAGGGTGGCCACATCGATCGAACCCATGAGTTCTCCTTCAAAAGAGCCGAAACTCCTCTCCGTCGCCCTTTCATCGATATGGATCGGAAGGTGTCTGCCGCAGGTGAGGATCTTCGCGGTCTCGATGGCCCTGTCTAAAGGGGAGGCCCAGACCTCTTCAAAGAAGAGCCTGTCGATCATCTTCTTCGCCTTTCTCGCCTGTTCTCTTCCTTCTTCGGAAAGAGGGATATCCGCTCTTCCCTGGAAGCGTCTTTCTTTATTCCATTCCGTCGAACCGTGACGGACAAGGTAAAATGTCTTTTTCATAGAAGCCTCATTTCCACAAGGTCCAGATCATCGCCACCAGCAGGGCCGGCAGCGTGTTGGATACCCGTATCGTCTTCCCGAAGAGAAGATTGACACCGACACAGAAGATCAGGATGTTTCCCACCAGGGAAAGGGAATCCAGTACCGCCTCTGAAAACAGAGGGGAGAGACCTGACGCCAGAAGCGTGATGCTTCCCTGTAAGAGGAAGACCGGTAAGAAGGAGAACAGAGCGCCCTTCCCCATGGAAGAGGCCATCACCAGGATGATCACGAAGTCCAGGATGGACTTGGTGTAGAGGATGGAGAAGTTATGGGAGAGGCCGGCTTCTAAAGAACCTACCACCGCCATAGCTCCGATACAGACCGTAAAGGAGGCTGTGACGAAGGCATCGGTAAAACCGCCGTCCTTCTGGCTTCCTGTCTTTTTCTTCAGGTATTCCCCCAGAGTCTCAAAGCGTCTGTCGATATCGATCCACTCACCGATCAGCGTCCCCAGAGCCAGGGAGATGATCACAAAGAGGAAGTCGTCATTCTTCGCAAGACCTTTGATGGCGCCGTCGATGCCGATGAAAATCACGGACAGGCCGCAGACCTTCATGAGACTCTCCTGCATCCTCTCCGGAAAACGCTGTCCCAGAAGGATGCCCAGTATGCCGGCAAGGATGATCGCCAGGGCATTCACAATACTCGCAAACATGATCGCCCCTTATTATACAATAGAAGTGTATTAGACAAGGAGATCAATATGAACAGATATCCATTCCCGAAACTGGAGCTGCACTGCCACCTCGACGGCTCCTTCCGCACCTCCACGATGTATGAACTCGCTAAGGAGAGAGGTATTGAACTCCCGGGCGGAACCTTAGAAAGCTATGAAGCCTATATGGTCGAACACTCCAACGCGGAAAGCGTCAACGACTACCTGCAGATGTTCGACTGGCCATCCGCTGTCTTACAGGACAGAGATTCCCTCGCCAGAGTCACAAGGGAACTCATCGAGGATCTGAAGAAGTCCGGTGTCCGCTATGCGGAGATCCGCTTCGCCCCGCAGCTTCACACCAATAAAGGACTCAGCCAGGCCGATGCCTGTGAAGCAGTCCTCGAAGGAAGAAGACAGGGACTGAAAGAAAATCCGGGCATCGATATCGGCATCATCGCCTGCATGATGTGCATCGGCACCGAGGATGTCAACTGGGCGCAGAACGAAGAGACAGTCGAATGCGTCAGACAGTTCAAAGGCAGGGGCATCGTAGCACTGGATCTGGCCGGGGCTGAAGGCATCGTCCCGTTGCGAAACTTCGCGCCGTTATTTGAAAAAGCCAGGGGATACGGCCTGAACATCATCGCCCATGCGGGAGACTCCCAGGACTGGCAGACCGTTGAAGACGCTATTAAAGTCTTCGGTGTCAGCCGGGTAGGACATGGCCATCACATCTATGAGAATCCGGCCCTCGTACGCTATGCGGCCAAGCATCACATCGCCCTGGAGATCTGTCCGACTTCCAACGTCCAGTGTAAGACCCGTCCTTCCTACGAACTCCATCCGGCCAAGAATCTCCTGGAAATGGGCATTCCGGTCACCATCAATACCGACAATATGGTCATGGCCAGAGTCGATCTCAACGATGAATACGACCACTGCCTGCAGGAGATGGGATTTGAGGAAAAGGACCTCATCCGTATGAACATCAACTCCGCCAATGCGGCCTTCATGGATGAGCAGCTCCGTAAGGAGATCACCGAAGAACTGGAACAGTATCTGTAAAAACCGTGTTTAAACATTACCCAAAGAACAGATGCCTGAAAGAAAGGCGTCCCTCCTCTTTGGGTTTTTCTATACAGAAATACAAATTAAAGCACATGACAGTTATCTAGCTGCGGCGAATAAAGTCTGCCAGCTTTTGATAATGATGTGTTTTTTGAACCAGTTCTTCTATTTCTTCTCTTAAAATCGGGTGATATATCTTCCCCGGAACTTTTCTTTCAGGAAGTTGATTGCAAAGCAGATCCTCCATTTCAGAAAGATCCGGATTGTCGGAATACTTCAATCTGTAGAAATCAATAATATACTGGACCTGTTCATAGTAAAACTCATTTTTCTTTAAGGATGGAATCAGTTTTTTCATCTCATCTGTTTTACCGAGTCTTTCCATAGATGAAAACAGCAGTAAATAGTTATAGCCCAAAACCGAATGATCTGCGAGGTGGACGGCAATCAAATGCCTGTAGCATTTTGCATAGTCATCCATCACATAAGAGATTATTCCTGCCCTTTTATGCAGATGCAGAAGATAGGGATCCGGAAGCTTTTCTTCTGTTTCGGGATCGTTAATGAGTTGAAGTATATGTTCATATGCCTTTTCGTAGTTCTTTGTTTCCATTTCTGAATGCGCCAGACCATCTAATACATGAAAACGGAAAAAATACTTTTTCATCTGCGGGCTGTTTTTCAATGCCTGATATTTGTTTTCGGTCTCATGAACTTTCAGCTGACCGATATCATAGTATATTTCATCAAAAGAAAAGACAGGGTTTCCCAGAAGCGATGACGCTTTTCTGTCATAGTATTCTGTAGGCATTTTTGTCAAAGCGAGCATAGACGCACGGTAAATCAAAAGAAGCGCAAATAAATATGTATCCCCGCTCAGGTAGCGATATTCTTCTTCAAGGAGATCGATTAGTTCCAGATCTTCTATTGTGCCATATAAGTGTGAGTGCACAACAGCAAGATAAATCCTCGTCAAATGCGAGAAATATATCAAATTGCCGTAAACATTTAGAAAAGATACCAGGCGATGTTCAAGTCTTCTGAATCGTTTGACTCCGGCACTGATTGAAAACAGTGTTTTCAGTTCCTGTTCAAACTCTGCTACTTCGATGCGAAGAGATTCATCCATCACCAGAGGGCATTGATAGAAATCGGAGATAGCACTGTATTTATCCTTGTTTTTTAACACATATCCATTCTCCATTCGCTGGAGACTTCTCAAAGAAAATCCCGTAAAACAGTCAGCAATTTCTTCCTGTTTCAGATTCAAAGACCTTCTTTTCCTTCTCAGTAAACGTCCGAGAAATGAATATTGTATCTGATCGTATGCCATATTTTAATTATATTGACGGATTGAAAATATGACATTTAGATCAGAGGAATTTTGGCGGATAAGTCAAAAATAAAAAAAAAATAAAGAGAAAATACATCCGCCAAAATAGTGGGACATCGCATAGCATCCTGATATAAGTATTTTTTCAGGAGGTAATAATCATGAAAACAATAAGATTGATTTTACTGATGATCGCTATTCTGTTGATTGTATCGATATACTTTAACAGAAGCTCTCTGGCAGATGAGCCCCCTATTAGCGGTTCAAATTGTATGCTGACATACGATGATGACGGCAGTATTATCGAAGTATGTCCTGACGACCCTGAGTGGGGAGAACATAACTGTCCGAGATCGTGTTGGTGAAGCAGTTTTAGGAAAGGGGCACTCTAATCAATGAGAAATAACAAACCATTTCAAATAATCATTGCCGTGATTCTTGCATTAATGCTATTCATTGCCAAACCGGTGAATCTTCGTGCAGACGATACACCGACTATGCCATTTAACTCAAATTATAAGTATTCTAATGGCGTAGGGAATATCACCATATGGCTGGATTACTCCAGCGGAGTAGGAACGTGGGAAACCTACATCAATTCCAGCGCAAATAATTGGATGTACACAGGGTGGGATAATCCGATATATCTGACATTTGTCAGCAGCAATTATGGATCGAACATGGATTTTCACTCACATAACGGCTCATGGTTCGTAACCAATACAGGCAGCGCAGATGTATTTGCTTTGACATTGTTCTTTTCTTCCTCTGGAGGTTCTTTAATGGGAAGCAGCGGGCCAACAGCGAGCTGGTATTACTCAGAGATCCATATCAACGACGATGCTTTTTCAGATGATAATTTTCCTAACGAGGGCGCTCATGGAACTGTGCGGCATGAAATGGGACACGCTTTTGGATTACGGCATAACAATACTAATCCAAACAGTATTATGCATCAGTATGGTGTTTATCGGCCGGATCTGGGAACTTATGAGTACCGTAATGTTCATACTGTTCAGTACACAGACAATCTTGCCGTCGTGAATCTGTACAGCAATTAGAAAAAAGGAGAGGAATTATATGAAAAGAATAACAGCAATTCTGCTGCTAATGATGGTTCTGGTTTCCTGTTCGAGCAACGCTGTTTCTGATGGTGCGGGCATCGATCATGAAGATGCGGCAAAGTCAGAACTGTCAGGTGAGGACTGGATCATAGAAACATCATATGATAGAAGGCCTCTGTACGAGAACGAAACAGAGCTGCAGATCATCGGAAGGATTCTTACCATCGAAGGCTGCAACAATTATTACGATGATGAATCAGCTTACGGAGCACCGTATACATATGGAACACTGGAGGTGTTAAAAACATTTAAAGGCGATGTTCGGGAAGGAGATATACTCCCTTACTACCTTATCGGCGGAACGGTCAGCTTTGATGATTATGCGAAGAGTCAGGATCAAGATTCCCTGGAGAAGCAGATCAGGACAGCAGAGGAAAACGGATTGGGAATACCGGAGAACGTGACATTTAAGATGTCGGAAACACAATTGGAAGAAAACAAAGTGTACTATATCGTAACTTCTGACGAAAGAAATGTTCATGGAAACAGATACGGTATTTACCCGTTTGATGAAACGTTTATGGTCGTAGATGAATCATCTTTAGATGATGACGCCATTATGGGATACAGTCATGAATTTAACATTTGGACAGATGTCACAGCTATATGGTTCCCGGAGAATGAAGCTGATCCCAGACTGAAACGTCAATAGTCCGGCCCACCGGCATTACTGTTTATATTCCGACAGAGATGTCAAAATGAATGAAGCCGTTTCCTCAGAAACGGCTTTTTCTTCAGTACAGGAGCGACAGAGCTATCAGCAGCTGTCCTATGTAGTAGAGAGTGAGATTGGTGATGCGGAGAGAGAACTTCGTCACACCGGAGAAGGTGTTGAAGATGAGTACGACATCCGAGGCTGTAAACAGCACAGCGCCTGCCGCATAGATCCAGGCTCCCTTTGAAGGGGTGGATACGGCGATGCCGAGGGCGACAGCCGTCATGATGAAGACAGCTCCCAGATAGAAGATGCCGAAGATCTTGAAGGCCGTCTTGACTTCCATCGTTTTGAAGATGTAGATGAGAAGCAGTGCGGCCAATACAGCACCGATGATCACGTAGTACCACACCTTCGTTTGATCAGCCTTTTGAAGCAGGGAGATCAGATAGAGGATGTGACCGATCAGGAAGGCCAGGATGCCCAGCAGGAAGATCTTTTGACCGTTCTTCGGAAAGACATAGCGCAGATTGAGCAGGATGTCTCCGATCATCCCAAAGAAAAGACCGATCAGCAGGAGCCTGTTGAGACTCGATGGATTCTCTTTGAAACAGAGAAGACCTACTAGAACGAAGAAGAGCGAAGCGCTTCCCTTCAGGATATCCGCGAGGACGTATTTCTCTTCGTGTTCCGCCTTGATAAAGAGAGCCTGCAGAGCGCAGCCCAGGAGTATCAGAATGATCATGACCGGTTTCATAACAGTACCTCTGATTCCATTATAAAAGAAAAGGAATGACCCATTGGATCATTCCTTTTTTCTCTTTATTCGATGCGGAAGTTCTTTCCGTCTGTGAGAATGGAGACAGTATCGCCTTCATTCCACAGCAGTGTTCTTTCATCGAAGACACCGCAGAAGAGGTTTCCTCCCTCATCGACGATGTAGACTTTCGTATCGCCGGATACCGTGATGAATTCGATCTTGCGGATCACGATGTCACGTCTCACAAGATCCCCTGTCTCCGGAACATTACCCTTTGTGTAGGCCTTGAGGGCCCCTTCCAGGGTCTCGGAAACTTCCATGTGGGAATACTGGGAAGCATCGACGATCGCATACATCTTCACAAG
>JAFOMB010000229.1 GCA_017419065.1 Erysipelotrichaceae bacterium
CATCCGCCAGGACATTTCCTCCCTCATCCAGGATCTGGAATTCCATTCCCAGGAAGTTCCCGGTGATCTGCCAGCCCATATCCCTGAAAAGCAGTTCATGTTTCAGGAAATGGAACTTCGATTCGATACAGTCGATATATTTACCTCGATAGTAGAGATCATACTTTCCGTTGACCCAGGACATCTTCATCTGGATAAAGCCGAGATCTTCTCCTTCAAAGGAGTACAGATGCGTTTCCGGAAACATCATCTTCTGATTCTTGAACGTATAAGCCAGGTTTCCGCTTTCTTCTTCGAAGATCTCGCCTTCGTTATAGACAAGGCGCATTTCTTCCTTGAAATAGTACTTCATACAGTACCTCCTAGTGTTTATTTGATTATATCATATGTTCATATGAACTTCAATATACTCAGCACATCAGGATATGCGGATCATAATAGGCAGAGAACTTTCTGTCATGTGTTATGAGTGTTATATTTTCTGTTCTCGCCTGTGCTAAGAGCATTCTGTCAAAAGGATCTTTATGACTGAACAGTTCAGAAGACGGAATTACATTTTTCAATTCTGCAACATGCTGATCGCGTATGCTGATGTTTTCTATTCCAGCCTGTCTGCACAAAAAGATCAGCTGATCGCCATTCAATGTGAAGAGTTCAGGCATTTTCTGATGCTTGATCTCAACCTCCCAGGGACTTATCGTGCTGTAATAGATCGTATTATCCGGATTTAAAATGATTTCAAGAGTATCTTTACCGAGATTGTCACTTCCGGCGATGGCCCATAAAAGGATGTGTGTATCTAATAAATACTTCATATTAGAAAATCTCTCCTTCAAAGTCTTCTGAGATATCGATATCATCAAAATTTTCAGGAATAACGAAAAGACCTTTTCCTACACCAAAGCGTTTTGAAACATCTACCGGTTTTTCCAATGTGATTCTTAAAAGCGGTTTCCCGTTCCTTGCGATAATAATATAGTCTTCTTCTCCGTCTTCCAGCAGTTTGGCTAATTTTGAAAGATTGGTCTTTGCCTCATACATGTTTACCTGTGTCATAATACGCTCCTTAGTCTAGTTAGCTAAGTCTATTATATCAGACAGATCAAGAAAAAAGAAGACGGTTTCCCGTCTTCCTTCTGTCTTACTGGATAATCTCTTAGGAACGGACGTCCGTGAGCTTGTCGTTGAGCTCTGTTTCGATACGTCTGAGTTCGACCTGTGCAGCCGCTCTCTTTTCTCTTCCTTCTGCCTGGATACGCTTGACTTCTTCCAGAGTCTCGATGAGCTTCTTGTTGGTCTCTGTGAGAGTCTCGATATCGACGATACCTCTTTCAGACTGCTTCGCTGTTTCGATCGTCGCCATCTTGAGGTTCTCAGCGTTTTCCTTCAGCATCTTGTTGGTCATCTCTGTCACTTCATTCTGAGCCTTGAGAGCTTCCTTGGAGTGATTGATGCCTAACGCGATCAGCATCTGGGACTTCCAGAGCGGGATGGTATTGACCAGAGTCGACTGGATCTTCTCTGTCATCAGGGTATCGTTGTTCTGGACAAGGCGGATCTGCGGAGCCATCTGGATGGAGACCATTCTGGTCAGTTCCAGGTCATGGAGCTTCTTCTCGAAACGGTTGATGGCTTCCGAGAGGTCATTGGCAGCCTGGGCATCTTCCGGTAAACCGGATTCTTCCGCCTTCTTCAGGGCAGCCGGGAGGTCCTTGGACTTGACTTCATCGAGGTGCTTGTAGCCGGCGAGGATGTACATCGTCAGTTCCTTGAAGTTCGTCAGGTTCTTGTCATATAACTGGTCGAGGACACTGATATCCTTCATCAGAGTGATCTGGTGTCCTTCGAGGATCTTCACGATCTTGTCGACATTCTTATTCGCATCATCATAACGGGCCTTTGTCTCTTCGATCTTGTTGGCACCCTTCTTGAAGAGTTTCGTGAAGAAACCGTCTTCCTTGTCGATTTCAAAGCTCTTGAGCTGTGTGACTAAGGCAGAAAGCGTATCGCCTACATCATCGATATCCTTGGTACGGACATTGTTCAGAGCTGTCTCTGAGAATTCAGCGACCTTGTTCTGAGCACTGGAACCATATTGGAGGATGGCATTGGTCTGAGAGATGTCGATCTTCTTGGAGAACTCGTCGACCATCTTCTTTTCTTCTTCGGATAAGGAAGATTCATCGACTCTGGCAGCCTTGGCCTGTTCTTCTGTTACCTTCGGCTCTTCCGCTACGACTTCTTCTTCCTTCTTTTCTTCTTCTTCACCGAGAGTCAGTACGATTTTTTCTTCAGCTTTTTCGCTCATATGATGATTTTCCCTTCTATTTATCTACTCTTTTATATTACCCTATTTTTACTTTTCAAGCGCATCCATGATCTCCAGGATACGGTTGAGATCGTCATTTCCCTGATAGCGGATAGTGATGGCCTTCTTCGTGAGTTCTACAGAAGTCCCGTATTTCCTCTCCAGGGTATTCTTCACATCTCTGAGGTATGGATCCTCTTCCTTCACAGGACGAGGGGCAGGCGCTTTCTTCTTCGCCAGCTTCTCCACTTCCCGGACACTGAGTCCTTCCTTGGCGGCTTTATTGGCCAGTTCCTCCTGATAGTCTTCATCTTCGATGGAGAGGAGGGCTCTCGCATGACCGAAGCTGATCTTTCCCTCTTCCAGGAGCCTCTTCACCGCTTCCGGTGCCTTCAGCATCCTCAGGATATTCGTCACATGGGTACGGGACTTCCCGACCCTCTTTGAGAGTTCTTCCTGGGTATAACCGAGCTTGTCGATGAGCTGCTGATAACCGGCAGCCTCCTCCATCACCGAGAGATCTTCTCTCTGGATATTTTCCAGGAGGGAGACTTCCATCATCTCTCTGTCATCGATCTCGACGATGATAGCCGGTATCGTATCCAGTTCGGCCAGTTTCGAAGCTCTCAGTCTTCTCTCGCCGGCGATCAGTTCATAGCCCTTTAATGACTTCCTGACGATGATCGGCTGGAAGACGCCGTGTTCCCTGATGGAATCAGAGAGCTCTTTCAGTGCTGTGTCATCAAAGACCTTTCTTGGCTGATAAGGGTTGGCCCTGATCTCCCTGATCCGGATATCTGTTGAAGAACCGGATCCCTGCTTTTCCCCGATGTCGCTTAAAAGGGAATCGATATCTTCCCCGAACACCGTGGAAAGGCCGCTTTTCTTTTTACCTGCCACTTCTTGCCTCCGTTTCATTATTCTCCAGGAATTCCTTGGTCAGACTCGCATAGGCCTTGAAGCCTTCCGAGTTGATCGCATAGTCAAAGATGGACATTCCGGCACTCGGTGCTTCCGAGAGCTTGATATTTCTAGGGATATAGGTCCTGTAGGCCTTTTCCTTGAAGTGCTTTCTGACTTCCTGTCCGACTTCCGCCGAGAGATTCGTCCTGGCATCATACATCGTCAATAAGACGCCTTCTATCCTCAGTCTCGGATTGAATAAACGCTGCACCAGACGTATGGTCTGTAAGAGCTGTGTCACGCCTTCCAGGGCATAGTATTCGCACTGTACCGGGATGAGTACCGCATCCGCGGCTGTCAGGGCATTGGTATTGAGAAGTCCTAAAGACGGCGGACAGTCGATGATGATGTAGTCATAGTTGTCTTCGATCGGAGACAGGATGTTTTTGAGTGTCTCCTCTCTTCTGGATTCGATGCGGGCCATCTCCAGGTCAGCACCGGACAGATTGATATTGGAAGGCAGGATGTCTAACGGCGGCATCTTCAGTGTCTTGATGCAGTCCTTCACATCTTCCTTTCCGAAGAGGGCATCATAGACCGTCAGGTCTTCCAGACCTATCCTGTGTCCGATACCCGATGTCGCATTGCCCTGCGGATCGAAGTCCACCATCAAAATGCGCTTGCCGAGGTAGGCGAGACCTGCCGAGAGATTGATACTGGTTGTCGTCTTTCCGACGCCGCCTTTCTGATTGGCGATCGCAATTATCTTAGCCATACTTATTTCTTCATCCTGATGACGATCTTCACGTTGTCTTCGTACTCTGTCACCTGCATATCCGCATCGATACCCGAGGTCCGGCAGAGATCATAGGCCTGCCGTATCGTATTGATCCCGATACGGAGGTTGGCAGAGACACCCTTTCTGTGAGAAGTCGCTGAAAGGGCCTCGATGTATTCTTCTGTCTTGGAGACGTTATAGCCTCTCTTCGTGATGGTATCATAGACTTCTTCCAGCCGGCTTTCATCGACCTTCAGAAGCGCTCTGGCATGTCTTTCGGTGATCTTTCCTTCCGATAAGCCCTTCTTGACATAATCCGGGAGTCTCAGCAGTCTCAGCTTATTGGCGACTGTCGACTGCCGGTAGCC
>JAFOMB010000230.1 GCA_017419065.1 Erysipelotrichaceae bacterium
GTCTCTGTGTTTCCAGCTGGGACTTCCCTATGAGGATCTCCATCTGGGCGTCATCGAGCTTCTTTTTGGCCTCCGCGAGTTCTTTCTCTCCTTCGGCCTTCTTTTCCTCAAAGAGGGCTTCATTATCTGAGAGTTCCTTCTCATAGCGGCTCACGAGCTTGTCGCGGTAGTAGCCTTCCTGTTCTCCGGCGAAGTATTCGATCTCCTCTTCCTTCTCTTTGACGGCGTCTTTGTATTCCTTCGTATAGGAGACTTCCTTCTCGCAGTCATCGAGTGTCAGATAGACTGTCGTATAGTAGTCCGCGGTGAAATTCTCTTCCGGGATGAAGAAGATCATATTGAGATCCTGATTGTCGCAGTTGGAGGCACCCAGGATCTTGGAAGTATAGGCCGGGGATTTGACGACACCGACGACCTTGTAGATCTTTCTCGAAAGGTTCGCATCCCCTGTCACCCGGATGGAATCGCCGATCAGCGCGTGTCTGGAGATCGAGGCGTTGTTTAAAAGAACGGCTTCATTGCCGCTTTCCGGCATCCTGCCCTCTACGAGTTCGAAACAGTCTACCTGTCTCTCTGCCTCTTCAAAACGGGCGACATATTCGACATCCTTGAATGTCACATAGGTATCGATGAATCTTGAAGCGAAGACGTCTTTGACGACTTCCTGTTTCTTCAGTTCCCTGATATCCTCCTGACAGAAGCCATAGGAGGAGTATAACTGTAAATCATGGAGCTTATTGGTGTCGTTATAGGCATCGACGCTGTTTCTCATGATGAGAGGATCGGACATCAGACCCATCATGAAAGCGACCCCTATCAATACGATGAGCAGTAAAGACAGGAATCTCTTTAAGGTATTCTTGATGAGCCGGAAGGTGTCCTTTTCAAACATCAGTATTCGATTTCCTCTACAACGATCGGAACATTGGCTTCAATGGAGGTGACCTTCCCCGATTTGACGTGGATGATCTTCTGTCCCATCTTCGCCAAAGCGGAGTTATGGGTGATCATGACGACGGTGATCCCGTGCTTATAGCACATCTCCTGCAGGACCTTGAGGACCTGCTTGCCGGTCTGATAGTCTAAAGCACCGGTCGGTTCGTCGCACAGTAACAGCTTCGGATTCTTCGCGACCGCTCTGGCGATGGCGACACGCTGCTGTTCGCCGCCGGAGAGCTGAGACGGAAAGTTGTGCATGCGCTCTTCAAGTCCTACCATCTTGAGGACGAAGACAGGGTCAAGAGGATCATGACAGATCTGTAAGGCCAGTTCGACGTTCTCCTTGGCCGTTAAATTGGAAACTAAATTGTAGAACTGGAAGACGAAGCCGATATCATAGCGGCGGTAGTCACAGAGTTCCTTATCGGAAGCCTTGGAGATGTCTTTTCCGTCGACTCTGATGAGACCGTCCGTACAGGTATCCATACCGCCTAAGATGTTTAGGATCGTAGTCTTTCCGGCACCGGAAGCGCCTAGGACGACGACGAATTCTCCCTTTTCAATATCAAAAGTCACCCCGTCCAGGGCGCGTATCTCCACTTCCCCCATCTTATAGACTTTGGTGACGTCCTTGAATTCGATGAAAGCCACTAGAGGAATCTCCTGATATCGGTATCCAGTATGTAGACGAGGGTGCGGAAATAGATTTTGGAGAGCTGTTTGAGCTCGTCCGCGTTCAGGTCCTCTCGGTTGAAGAGTTCCCGGAAGCCGTCAAAGATCGAGACGGCAAAACACCTCGATAAGACATCGCATTCCTTGTCATACATGGCGATCGGATAGTTCTGCATGATCAACGTCTTGATGATGCCGGAGAACCAGTCCGTGAGTTTCTCGTTCAGTCTCGAGTGAAGCATCAGTATCTTGAATTCCTGCGGGGATTCCACATAGATGTCGACGAGCTGTTCGGACATGACATCGAGCTTGTCTCTGATCTCTCCTGTCGATAGGGAGACGTTGAAGACTCTTGTCTCAAAGGAGATCTTGTTGGTGGTCAATTGCTTAAGGACCTTGTTGATCTTCTCCAGCGTCGGAACGACGATATGCATGTTGATGTCTTCCTTGTTTTCAAAATAGCGGTATAAATTGCCGACCGTCATATGGGCCTTGGCGGCGATGCGTCTCATGGAGGCGTCCTTATAGCCGTAGACGAGGAACTCCTCCTTGGCTGCTTCGATGATATCCCTTCTCAGATTCTCTTTCAGTACTTGTGCCATATTAGTAAACCTCTGTTTACTATTTTA
>JAFOMB010000231.1 GCA_017419065.1 Erysipelotrichaceae bacterium
AGCGGCATGACGATCTATACCTGCAGCCGCTGCAATCACACCTACAGCGAGACCGTATCTGCCTTAGGTCACAACTATCTGAAGAAGGTCACAAAGAAGGCGACCTGCGAGGAAGACGGCACAGAGACCTATACCTGTTCCCGCTGCAGCGATTCCTATACGAGGACTATAAAGGCATCAGGCCATGACTATGAATATAAAGAGACGGAACCTTCCTGCACAGAAGAAGGACACAGGGAAGGGGTCTGTAAGAACTGCGGAGAGAAGACGGAAGAGATCCTCCCGGCCTTAGGCCATGACTTCAAAGAGACAGCCGTCACGAAAGAGCCGACCTGTACGGAAGATGGTACAGAAGAGATGGTCTGTGAAAGGTGCGGGGAAAAGGAGGTCAAGGTCCTGGGAAAGAAGGGACACGCCTTCCCGGAAGAGTGGACCATTGAAAAGGAAGCCGGTCTTTTCTCTAAAGGCCTTCAGTCAAAGATCTGCGGAGACTGTGGCGAGAAGCTGACAGAAGAGATAACGCCGAAAGTCACGCCTCCTGTCCTCTTAGGAGGAGCGGGTGTCCTGGCTGCTGCCGGAGCCGGTCTCTACTTCCTCCTGAAGAAAGGAAAGAAAGTTCAGAAGACAGCTGTCGTAGAGGAAGTGACAGAGGAAGGCTTCAAGCCGGAATTTGAAACCAAGACCATCGTCACAGATACAGAGGATGAGGAGCTTCTGAAACTTTTGAAGGATCAGGTCTATCTGGAAGTGACAGGGGTATCGAAAGAGGAACTGGATGTTTCTGTAGAAGAGAGCGGACCGCATCTCGTCATATCCGATCCAAAGACGGAAGAGGAACTGGATGACCTGCTGAAAAGGAAAAAGGAAAAGTTCCCGGATACGGCATTAGGCCTCGTACTTTCAAAGGAACTGGTACAGAAGAAAAAGAGCGATCTCGATTTCCTGAAGGAAAACGGTGAGATCACCGGCTATGTCCTTTCAGGTGCTCATTACACCGTACTGACCAAGCTGGTCCTTCCGATCCTGAAACCGGAGATCAGTTCTGATGAGACACTGGACAATATCGGGATGATCGCGGATGCCCTGGGGATCCCGCTGGTCTCCTCTTTGATCAATGTGTATGTCTCCGGAAGGGACATCAAGGCGACACTGGAGGATTCCGAGAAGATCGGCATCAGTGAATCCGCTACGATCATCGGGGACATCGCGTCAATATTAGGCCTTGACGCGGTAGCCGGAGCGGCCGGGCTGGTCGATGATATCGACGCCGTTAAGGCCTCTCTGGATAAAGAGGCCGGCGCCTATGAAAAGAAGGAAGGCATCGCTGCCGCAAAGGATGCGGTGGAGGTGATCGGCGGTCTTCTGGATAGATGAGAAAGGACGGAAGTCCTTTTTTCATGTCGGTGAATCCAGGATGGGGAGACATGGTAAAATGGAGGAAAGAGATACGAAGATCATAAATGGATGATGGGTACCGGGAGAGACCGTATGGCACCGAAGGGGAAGAAACTCTCAGGTAAAAGGACCGGACCCGGACAGAACTCTGGAGAGAGCGAAAGCCACCGTCGAAGCAATCCCCATCGGGGAGAATCTTTCAGGTAAAAGGCACAGAGACAGAAGAGCTTTTTCTGTCTCTTTTCTAAGAAAGGGGAAACATGGAAAAAAAGACGAAACTGTATGACACACATGTGGAGGAAGGCGGAAAGATCGTCGAATTCGGAGGCTATCTTCTGCCGGTACAGTATAAGACAGGTGTCATAAAGGAACACATGGCGGTCAGAGAAGCCTGCGGCTTATTCGATGTCTCGCACATGGGCGAAGTGACCTTTAAGGGAAAGGGAGCTCTGGCCTCTCTCAATCACATCCTGACCAATGACTTCACGAATATGCCGAAGGGAAAGGTGCGCTATTCCCTCATGTGCTATGAGGACGGCGGCATCGTGGATGACCTGCTGGTATACAAGTTTGAGGAAGACGACTACCTCGTCGTCGTGAATGCCTCCAACCGGGAGAAGGATGTGGAATACATGAGAAGAAACCTCCTGCCGGATACGGAGTTCAAAGACATCTCCGATGAAGTCTCCCAGGTGGCCTTACAGGGACCGAAGGCGAAGGACATCCTTTCAAAGCTCATGAAGGAAGAAGACATCCCGGTGAAGTATTACAGTTCAAAAAGAGATGTCTATGTGAAGGATATCAAGGCCCTCGTTTCGACAACGGGTTATACCGGAGAAGGCGGCTATGAGATCTATGCGGCCAATGAAGATATCGTCAAGCTCTGGCATTATCTCAGAGAAGCCGGAGAGGAATACGGCCTGATCCCGTGCGGCCTGGGAGCCAGGGATACGCTGCGTCTTGAAGCAGCGATGCCTTTATACGGACATGAGATGGATGAGACCATCAGTCCGTTTGAGACAGACCTCGGCTTCGGGGTCAAAATGAATAAGGAAGATTTCCTTGGAAAGAAAGGCATCGAAGAAAGAGGGGAACCTCAGATCTGCCGTGTCGGTCTCGAAGCGATCGGGAAGGGCATCCTGAGAGAACACCAGGATATCTATGCCGGCGATAAGAAGATCGGACATACCACAAGCGGTACTTTCGCGCCATACCTGAAAAAGGCCATTGCCATGGCTCTGATCGAAAAGGACTACGCGCAAGAAGGTACACTGATGGAAGTCGATGTCCGGGGAAGAAGAGTAGAAGCGAAGGTAGTGAAACTGCCTTTCTATAAGAAATCATATTAGGAGGAAAATAGTATGGCTAACTATCCGGAAGAACTGAAGTATTCCAAGACACATGAATGGGTAAAAGAAGAAGACGGACTCGTCCTGATCGGGATCAGCGACTTCGCGCAGGATTCCCTGGGCGATATCGTCTTCGTGAACCTGCCGGAAGCAGGGGATGAAGTCACTGCTGGGGAAGCCTTTGCGGATGTGGAATCAGTCAAGGCTGTCAGTGATGTCTTCTCTCCGGTCAGCGGCATCGTCGAAGAAGTCAACGAAGCCCTGGCTGATGATCCGGCCCTGGTCAACAGCGATCCTTACGGTTCCTGGTTCATCAAGGTCAAAGAGGTCACAGAGAAGGAAGAACTGCTGGATGCGGCAGCGTATGAGGAAGTCTGTAAAGAGGAAGAATAGACATGGGAAACTATATTCCTGATACGAAGGAAGAAAGAAGGGAGATGCTGGAGAGAGTCGGCGTGAAGAGCGTCGATGATCTCTATGTGATGGTTCCGGAAGAGGTCCGGAAGGAAGACTTCGATCTGCCGGAAGGAAGAAGTGAAATGGAAGTCCGGGAACTCCTGGAGAAGATGGC
>JAFOMB010000232.1 GCA_017419065.1 Erysipelotrichaceae bacterium
GCAGGGAGGCCTGCGGGAGATCACAGACGGAAAAGTGAAAAACAACTTTACCGGTGAGTATCAGGAAATAAGCGATATCATTCCGCAATTGCATTAAAGCATTAGAGCTTCTGTGAATCAGGCCTCATAAAACATCTTTTTTTCTATGGTACTATAATGAAAGTATGAAGAACCGTTTTCTGATCTCATTCATAACAGTGATCATGTTTCTTTCTTCGTTCTCTTCTGTTTCAGCCAATTCCCTACCGACCTACTGGGAAGGCACAGACAGCAGCGGAGCCGTCATCCTGGAAGAAGACTGTCCTATAGAACTCGTCAAGGAAGAGCTTCTTTTTGCGATTGGAGAAGATGATGACAGCGTAACAGTGAAGTACACCTTACACAATCCATCCGATCATCAGGAAACGGTTCACCTGGCTTTTCCGATCAGGACTCTTAATGAAAATAACAGAGAGAAAGAGGAAGAGACCACGCTTCTGTCTGACGGCATCCCGCTGGATCATCATCTCCGCTATACCCCTGATGAAGATCCTTTCACCATAGACAGCGCACTTGTTTCTTTGACCGGAAGAGAAGAAGACAGCTTCTATAGAAGAGACCTTCCTGTCACGGTATACCGCTGCTTCTGGGAAGAGGATACAGGATCGGTAAAGACGGTCATCGATAACGACCCTTCTTTCTGTTTCCTGATAGGAGGACTCCGTTCTCTGACACATACAAAAGATCGCACCGAGATCGAAAAGGAGATCTCTGACAGCTTCCTGGAGTTTGCGGTCCTCGGTGATACGGATTATGTTCCGGAGTGGTCTCAAGTACCTTCTTCTGTCAAAACAGAAACCATGAGGTTTGAAGACTTCGTTCAAAGGACAGATATCGTTCCGGGCATCGAAGAGGAAGACCGCTTCCGCATCGTATCTCAGACTTATAAAAAGATGATGAACGGGAACGTGATCGATCTGCCTGACCTCTATGACATGACCTGGCTCCCTGTAAGAGAGTGGGCAGAGTACGCCATCACTCTGGAACCCCGCTCTTCTTTGGAACATACGATCGTGACAGGTCTCTATCCGACAGTTGACGAGAAAAAGAACACCCGTTCCTATGTCTATCTCCTCTCTCCTGCGTCTCTCTGGGCTTCTTATGGCAGCCTTGGCATCTCCATAGAGACAGACCTGGAGCTGAGCGATGCTTCTCTTACGGGCTTTGAAAAGACGGAGAAGAGCTATCAGGCGCATTTCGATTTCCTTCCGGAAGAAGAACTTCTCTTCACTCTGAAAGATAAAAGGGAAGAGAATCATCTCCTGTTCGGGATAGGAGCCTCACTCATAGTGATCTTCCTTGCGTGGATGATGTGGAAAGGGGGAAAGAGTAAACGATGATAAAGAAACTGATCATTCTACTGTCTCTTTTCTTCCTCGTCTCCTGTTCTTCTCCTGTTTCTTCTGACTATGTCCCAAAGACCTTTCCTGTCGATATGTCGGGATATCAGGGGATAAGAAGTACGGAGCACTGTTTTGAAGGAACGACTGTGTCGGAATTAATAAGATGTATCGATGAGAAGGGGAACGGGATCTTCATCATTTCCGC
>JAFOMB010000233.1 GCA_017419065.1 Erysipelotrichaceae bacterium
AACCACGAAACATATCATAAGTAATTCTTGAAAAGAAAGCGCTTACGGGGTAAAATATTACTGTATTGGAAAAATACAGCAGATTTGTATAGGAGGGTTACATAATGAAAGAAATCAAAGTTACAGTTGTTGATCCGGTAGGATTACATGCTCGTCCGGCTACTGTCGCTGTCAACGCAGCCAGCAAGTTCAAATGTGATGTCAAGGTCTCCTTCAAAGAGAGATCCGTCAACATGAAATCCATCATGGGTGTCATGTCCTTAGGAATCCCGACACAGTCTGAGATCACGATCTCCTGTGACGGAGAAGATGAAGATGTCGCTATCGAAGCAATCGAAACTACACTGAAAGAACAGAACGTTATCGCATAAAAGATCATCTTCAAAAGCGAGGGAGTAAGCTCCCTCCTTTTTTACTGCAGGAGGAACTATGGTTTATCAGGAAAATTACAGCTACTGGAAGAATCACAAAGATCTCGATCCGTCTTTACGCGAAGAACTGGAAAAGATGAGTGAAAGCCAGATCGAAGACGCTTTTTTCAAGGATGTCAAATTTGAAACGGCCGGTATGAGAGGCCTCATGGGTGTAGGCTCCAACCGTCTCAACATCCACACGGTCCGCAAGGCTACACAGGGCCTGGCCAACTATCTCAGCAAACATAAAGAAGAGGGGAAGGTCCCGTCTGTCGCGATCGCCTATGACAACCGCTACAATTCCCGGGAATTCGCCTTTGACTGCGCGAAGCTCTTAGCTTCCAACGGAATCAAGACGTATGTCTTTGACTCTCTGCGTCCGACACCGGAGCTCTCCTATACTGTCAGATATTATCACTGCGACAGCGGTATCATGATCACCGCGTCCCACAACCCGAAAGAATACAACGGCTACAAGGTCTATGACCCAAGAGGCTGCCAGCTGATCCCGGTCTTAGCCAATAAGCTGATCGAAGAGATCGAAAAGATCGATGACTTCATCTCCATCAAGCCGAGAGAAGACTACGACAAGGATCTGGTCGTCATCGCCGGAGAAGAAGTCGATGAGGCCTACAACAGAGATGTCCTGTCCATCCGCATCAATCCGGATGAGAAGAAGGACTTCAAGATCGCCTTCTCACCGGAGCACGGCACTTCCAATATCCCGGTCAGAAGAGCCCTGAAGGAAGCCGGCTATGATGTCGAAGTTGTCGAGAACCAGTCCTATCCGGATCCGGCCTTCTCCAACACGAAGACCCCGAACCCGGAAGAACCGGGCGCCTATGAAGGTGTCCTCGCCCTGGCCAAGAAGATCGATGCGGCCTTACTGCTGGTATGCGATCCGGACGGCGACAGAATGGGTGTCGGCATCCGTCATAACGGCGAATACATCGTCCTCAACGGCAACCAGACCGGTGCTCTCTTACTGGAGTACATCCTGTCCACCAAGAAGAATATCCCGGCCAATGCCTGCATGTTTACGACGATCGTCACCAGTGATTTAGGGGAAGCGGTCGCGAGAAGCCACGGCTGCGATGTCGAAAAGACACTGACCGGCTTCAAGTACATCGGTGATAAATATTACCGCTATGAAGAAAACCACGAAAAGGAATACATCTTCGGGTATGAGGAATCCTACGGTTCCCTCATTGCCCCATTCGTCAGAGACAAGGACGCGACCCAGGCGTGCTTGATGCTGTCGGAAGCCTGCGCCTACTACCGGGCTCAGGACAAGACCCTCATGGACGTCCTGAACGAAGTCTACGCAAAGGTCGGCGCCTATGTCGATGTCCAGGTATCTGTCTTACTGCCGGGAGCTGACGGCGCTGTCAAGCTCAAGGCCATCATGGACGGCTTACGTGAAAAGCCATTGGAAGTCCCAGGCTATGAGATCGTCCGCATCGAAGACTACAAGCTGCAGACGGCTACGGAAAACGGTGTCGTCACCCCGTTTGCGGAATATGATGTCACAGACGTCCTGAAGTACTTCCTGTCGGATGGTTCCTATATCGCCATCCGTCCAAGCGGCACAGAGCCGAAATGCAAGGTCTACATCTGCGCCAAGGATGAGACGATGGATAAGGCGAAAGAGAAGGCGGAAGGGTTCAAGAAGATCGCCCGTGAAGCACTCGGAAACTGAGATCAAAGAAAAAGCCAGAGAAGAGAAAGTCCCCATCATTCAGGATGGGGGCTTGACTTTTCTATTGGACCTGATAAGGGAAAACAACTGCCATAGGATCCTGGAACTCGGTACCGCCGTCGGCTATTCCAGTATCGAGATGGCTCTTTTGTCGAAGGAGATCCATATCGATACCGTAGAGAAGGAAGAGGAGATGGTAAAGGAAGCTCTTCAAAATATTGAGGAGATGGGACTTATGGATCAGATCAGCGTCCACCACTGCCCGGCTGAAGAATACGAAACAGAGGAGAAGTACGATCTGATCTTCGTAGATGCGGCCAAGGCCCAGTATGCGAAGTATCTCGAGCGCTTTCTTCCCAATCTGAAGGAAGACGGGATGATGGTCTTCGACAATATGATCTTCCATGGGATGATCTATGAAGTTGAAGATCTCAAGAACCGGGGAACGAAGGCCATGGTCCGCAAGATCATAAAATTCAGGGACGCTATGCGAAATGATCAGCGTTTTGATATAATGTTATATGATCACATCGGTGATGGAATGCTGGTAGTAAAAAGGAGACGATCATGAAACTGGAAAATGTGGTCCTCATGGGCTTTGTGGATTCCGCCCTGAAATATCTGGAAAAGCAGGTCAAAGAGGACAGAAGTGATAAAATCGAAGACTTTGATCTCTCTTCTCTCCGCAGGATCCAGGATGACCTGAATTCCCGTCTGGCAGAGTCGATGCAGGACTTTTCTGCTCCGGTCGCAACACTGAAGGAGACAGGGTCCCGGGCTTTTGAGAAGTTCATTGAAGAGAGGAAGAAACCGTCTCTGATCGAGGAATTCGATGAGATCTTTTCCAGTGTCAGCGATGATATCGAGAATGAGACAGACTCTCTCTTAGAACCTTATCAGAACGATGTCGATGAGGAATATATGAAACTGATCGCCGATGCCTCTGCCAGAGCCAGAGAACAGGAGATCGACTTCGATGTCGATTCCCTCTTTGACGAAGTCATGAAGGAAGACAAGCAGGGCGAAGAGATCGATGACCTCTTCCGTCAGATCGTCGATCATGAGGAAGAGATGCAGACCATCGTTCCGAAAGAGGACAACGTCAAGGCAGATGTCTATGTTTCCTCTCTCGTAGATGAGTTAAAGAAACAGCTGCAGAAGGAAGAAGAAGCCAAGAAGGCGGAAGTCAATGAACGGATGAGCATCTACAAGAAGATCAACGAGATCTATCCGTATCTCTCTGCCGGCTTTGTAAGAGCTGTCTATGATATGAAGAATTCGATCGCCATCGAATATCCGCTTCATGAGAACGTCATCATCCTGCACCGTCTGGTCTTCCATGATCTGGAAGAACTCCGTCAGTTCGTAGAGATCGTCCTGGGACATGACTACAATGTCAATGTCGATGAAGAAAAGATGATCGTCGATGTTTTCAAGGAACACTACAACACCGACGGCAAGATCATCACGAACATCTTCGAGATCGCCAATCAGGCCAAGCTCCTGAATGGGGAATATGACGGTTATCGTGTAATAGTCAAGGAAGAGGAATGATCTTCCTTTTCTTTTCGTGTTATAATCAGTAATTGTGAGGAGGTATGCATTTATGCCTGAAAAGAACCCTTATGAATCACAGGAAACACTCGATATCCCGGATTTCGTAGAAAAGAAGAAAGATGTCCAGGAAAGCGTTGATATGAGCGTCTTCAAGCTGGAAGACGATGATAAAGAAAACGAAGTCACAGAAGAAGTGGAAGAAGAGGAAGAGGAAAGACCTGTCCGGAGAGGTTCACGCCGTCTCAAAAACAACGTGATGATCGCCGGCGGCATCCTGCTGGCTGTCATGGCTGTCCTCATGATCGCTTCTTTGATCTTTGCGGGAAGCCAGCGCTCTGCCTTAAAGAAGAAACAGGCGGAACTGGATAAGCTGCAGACAGAGATGACGACGATGAAGACGCAGTATGAGACACAGATCAACGATCTGAAGAAACAGATCGAAGAGCTCTCCAAGCCGGTCACTCCGACACCTTCCGGCAGCGGATCTACCGTTCCGGCCAACGGGACACGCTATCTCGTGACTGCTTCCAACGGCATCAACCTCAGAGCGAAGGCCAGTGTGGAAAGCGACCTCGTCGGTTCTGTCGACAACGGGGCAGAAGTCGTCATCATCGGTGACCTTGTCAAGGACGATGAAGGAAGACAGTGGGGCAAGATCGATGACAACACCTGGATCTGCCTGATCAACGGCGAAGAGGTCTACGCGGAAGTCATACAATAAAACGAAAGAATGCGGAAGCATTCTTTTTCTTTGCTATAATGGTAGAGGCTATGATCAGGGCAGTTTTCTTTGACCTCGACGGGACACTCGTCGACAGTGAAAAGCACTATACGACCGGCACGAAGGAGTGGCTGGACAGACTGGGTTATCACCTCTCCTTGGAGGAAGTCTATCCCATCATCGGAAAGAATATGGAAGAGACCTATGCCTATCTCCATGAAGCCTGCGGGATCCCGATAGAAGAAGCGGTCAGGGAAAACGAGAAGTACTTCGATCATGAGCACGTCATACGCTATGCCGACTATCTCTTCCCGGATGTAAGGAAGACATTAGATGCCTGTAAGGAAAAGGAGATACGCATGGCGGTATGTACAGGGTCGCAGTCCGATCTTCTGAAGATGTTTCTCAAAGACTGTCATCTGGAAGGAATCTTTGAAGAGACAGTATCCAGCGATCAGCACTTTCCCGATAAACCCGACCCGGCTATGTATCTCTATCTGTTAAAGAAGATGAAACTGAAGGCAGAGGAATGCCTTGTCGTGGAGGATTCGAAAAACGGGATCCTGTCCGGAAAAAGAGCCGGTATCTATACTGTGGCGAGGGATGCGTCCCGCTATCATGTCGATCAGTCGGAGGCCGATTGGATCGTAAAGGATCTCATAGAGATCATGGAGGTCATCAATGTCAGAAACCATTAAGATCAAAGGCGGAAATATATTGAGAGGGGAAGTGGATATCTCTTCCTCCAAGAATGCGGCAGTGGCGATCCTGCCTTCTGTCGTTCTCGCCAGCGAGATCGTCAAATTATATGATGTGCCGAATATCAAGGATATCCAGGTCCTCATCAAACTCCTGGGACTGCTCCATATCAAGGTCCAGGTCGACGGGGATGCGCTGACGATCGATCCGACCAATATCGAAGAAGTCGTCCTGGATGATCCGGATGTCAATAAACTGAGAGCCTCCTATTACTTCATGGGAGCCATGTTAGGCCGTTTCAAACATGTGAAGATGCTGTATCCGGGAGGATGCAATTTAGGTCCTAGACCTATCGATCTCCATCTCAAGGGCTTTGAGAGTTTAGGAGCCACTGTCAGACAGGAAGAAGGTCTCATTGAGATCTCTGCCGAGAAGCTCATCGGTGATGACATCTACCTCGATATCGCCTCGGTAGGAGCTACTATCAATATCATGCTGGCAGCTGTCTTTGCGGAAGGCCGTACGACGATCAAGAACGCGGCCAAGGAACCGGAGATCATCGACCTGAGTTCCATGCTGAACAAGATGGGAGCGGTCATACGTGGTGCCGGTACTTCCGAGATCACCATCGACGGTGTGAAAAGACTCAAAGGCTGTATCCACGATATCATCCCGGACCGCATCGAAGCCGGTACCTATATCATCATGGCTGCCGCAGTCGGCGACCATATGAGAGTCAACAACGTCATCCCGCAGCACCTGGGTTCTCTTCTGGCGAAGCTGGAGGAGATGGGTGTAAAGATGGATGTCGGCATCGACTATGTCACTGTTCTCGATTCCTCCCATATGAAGTCTGTCGATATCGAGACCCTGCCGTTCCCTGGTTTTGCGACGGACCTTCAGCAGCCTCTCACCGCTCTCTTATGCAAGGCGGAAGGGGACTCCAAGGTCACGGAGACCATCTATGAGGAGCGTTTCAAGCACTGCTATGAGTTAAACAAGATGGGAGCGGATATCGAAGTCGAGACCGGAAGATCCCTGATCCATGGCGGAAAGAGTCTCCACGGCGCCTCTGTCAGAGCGACAGATCTGCGCTGCGGGGCTGCCCTGATCATTGCCGGACTCATGGCAGAAGGAGAGACGGAGATCTTTGATGCCTATCACATCTACCGGGGATATGACTCGGTCATCGAAAAACTGAGGAAACTCGGTGCAGAAGTAGAATAAGGCGCAATGCGCCTTTTTTTACATTCAGTACATTATAATGGAAGTAAGGAAAGAAGGTGTTCTCATGGAAAAACTCTTATGTCTGCTGACTGTTTTTCTTATGCTGGTGAGCTGTTCCAAAACACCGGAGCCTGTTCCTGTTACACCGGAACCGGAACCGGAAAGGGAGAAAGTAACTCTTGAGATAGAACCGGAAGAACTGGATGTCTTCTTCCTCAACAAGAGAAGTGGAGAGCTTGCGGAAGCGGATACCCTGATCTTTCATATGCCTATACCTGTGGCAAGTGCAGAACTGCTCCGCCTTCTTCAGTCTCTGCCTCAGGATAAGAAGAGAGAATACATCTTCGCTTATGAAGACATGGAATATACGATCGATGTCTCTTCCCTGGACATCAAAGACTTTGATTATCACAGCTATCCTTTAAATACACTGGAGAAGGGGACGGTCGACAGAAGCGTCTATTTTGACATACAAGTCTTCAAAGTAAAGGAGGACACCGGAGAAGAATATGTGTTCACACCTTCCAATGTCGCTGTCAATCCGGGAGCTGTTTTCAGAGTGCCGTATGATGCGGAGAAGTCCTGGTCCTTTGAAGTGGGCGACTATGTCGATCTGCAATACCTCTGGAGAGTGGACTATACGGAAGCGGGGGTCTATTCACCGGACGTCTATGCAGCCCAGAAGATGAAAGCGTACCAGCCGGGTCTTTATGATTCCTTCAGCGAAGAGGAGATCGCCTATCAGCTGGAGATGTGCAAGCTCTATTGCGCCGACGGCTCTTTTGATTTTTACTACCCGGACAAGGCTGTCCTCAGCGGCGTCGATCCGTTCCATTTCGGCTACCTCGGTGTCGACCAGGTCACCTATCACTGGAGAGATCAGACATATACCCTGAAGAGAGAAGATTTTGACGCCTCCTGGTTTGAGGTCATCCATCTGACTCTCTATATCCCATTGATCTTTGAGAAGCAGGATTTCAGACAGAGCGAGGTCGAAGTCGAAGTGGCTCAGATCACAGAGATCGATGATAATTCCTGGAGCGGGATCGCCACCATCGAGAAGGGCTTCCACAACGCGGAAGAGATCATCTCCTCCCTGCCTCTTCCATCTAGAAGCAAGGTCGGGGATTATGTGACAGTGATCTATACGTACAATAAAGATAACGGCGAATTCACTTTCCTGGAACTGATGCCGGCCGATGGTCCGGGAGAGATCCCGATCGCCAAACCGGTCATCTATCTCTATCCGGAAGAAGAGACAGACGTCTCTGTCAGACTGGACTTCCCGGGAAGACTGGGAGCGACCTATCCGCAGTATGAAGAGGGCTGGAACATCACGGCGTATCCGGACGGCACCCTGGAAGATGAGAGCGGAAGACACTACGCCTATCTCTTCTATGAGGGCGATATGAAGTATGAGTTCGATCTGAGCGATGCCGCCTGTGTGAAAAGGGAAGATTCTGTTCCGTTCTTACAGGAAACGCTGGCGAAGATGGGATTGAAGGAAACGGAGATCAATGACTTCATCGTCTACTGGCTGCCGTATCTTGAGGAAAGTCCATACAACCTCATCAGTTTCAAGAATGATGTCTATGATAAACTGTCCGATCTGGAAGTCACTCCGAAACCGGACAGTATCCTCAGAGTCTACATGGTCTTTCAGGGAACAGATGAAGAAGTAGAAGGAAAGGAACTCGAGATACAGCCGTTTGAAAGAAAGGGATTCACTGTTGTAGAATGGGGCGGTACGAGGCTTCCTGAGAGATAAAGGGAAACATGGGTCTCAATACATCTTTCCTGATCCTGCCTCATTGACAAGACCACCCAATCTGTTATAATAAATAAGCACTTAAAACTTACTTTAGGTTGATAAGATACTTAAGGCGGAAGGGAGAAAGTAACTATGAAACAGGGGATCCACCCAAAATACCAGGTCGTGACTGTCACATGTACAGGCTGCGGTGCTACATTTGAAGCCGGTTCTACAAAGACCGACGGCATCAGAGTCGATACCTGCGCGAACTGCCATCCATTCTATACCGGAAGACAGAGATTCGCTGCTGCACAGGGCAGAATCGATAAGTTCAATAAGAAGTACGGATTAGATAAGAAATAAGGGTGCGCCCTTATTTTTTATACAGGAGAATCATATGTATCAGAGATATAGTGACGGCTGGGTAGAGACCATCAGCGGATGCATGTTTGCGGGAAAGACAGAAGAACTGATCAGAAGGATCAAGGTTTTGGAATTCGCCAAGAAGAACATCCTGGTCTTCAAACCGGCGATCGACAACCGCTACTCCGATACACAGGTGGTATCCCATGCGGGCTCCTCTGTGGATTCGATCGTCATCTCACATTCCCGGGAGATCCTGGACTATGTGAAAGATGATACCGATGTGGTCGCTATCGATGAAGTCCAGTTTCTGGATGAAGAGATCTGCGAAGTCTGCGATATCCTGGCAGACAGAGGTATCCGGGTCATGGCCGCCGGTCTAGACACAGATTTCAGAGGCGAGCCGTTTGGACCGATGCCGAAGCTGATCACCCAGGCGGAATTCGTCACGAAGCTGACTGCCGTCTGCAACAAGTGCGGCGCACCGGCGACGAGGACGCAGAGGATCATCAACGGGCAGCCGGCACACTACGATGACCCGATCATCCTGGTCGGTGCCGCGGAGTCCTATGAGGCACGCTGCCGGCACTGTCATCAGGTATTGGGAAAGCCTTATTTCGGGGAGAAGAAATAATATGGATGCAAGGATCATAAAATTACAGGAGATCGAAAAGAGATACCTTGAGATCGGAGAGATGATGCTGAAAGACGAAGTCGTCTCCGACATCAAGGCTTTTACCAAGCTCTCCAAGGAACAGGCGACCCTGAGAGGTGCCTATGATGCCTATCAGGAATACAAGAGACTCACGGAATCGGTAGAAGGTTCCAAAGAGATGATGAACGATGAGGACCCGGAGATCCGGGAGATGGCCGAGATGGAATATGAAGAATCTTCAGCGGCCTTGGAAAAACTCAATGCGCATATCGAACAGCTTCTCTTACCGAGAGATCCGGAAGATGCCTATGACTGTCTGGTCGAGATCAGAGGCGCTGCCGGAGGCGATGAGGGAAACATCTTCGCGGGAGACCTCTTCCGTATGTATACCTACTATGCGGAGTCCATGGGCTACAAGATCGAAGTCATGGAATCCTCGGAATCCGAAGCCGGCGGTTATTCCCTGATCTCCTTCAACGTCAAGGGACAGGATGCCTACCGTCACTTCAAGTTCGAAAGCGGTGCCCACAGAGTACAGAGAGTCCCGAAGACAGAGGCCCAGGGAAGAGTCCACACCTCTACCGCGACGGTCATCGTCTTCCCGGATGTCGAAGAAGAGGATATCGAGATCCCGGACAGCGATCTGGAGATCGAGACACACCGTTCCAGCGGTGCCGGCGGTCAGCACATCAACAAGACCGACTCGGCAGTCCGTATCGTCCACAAGCCGACAGGGATCACGGTCAACTGTCAGGACGGCAGAAGTCAGATGTCCAACAGAGAGACGGCTTTAAAGATCATCAGAGCCAGAGTCTATGAATACTACAAGGCCAAGAAAGAGGAAGAAGAGGGTGCGATCCGCCGTTCCAAGATCGGTACCGGCGACAGATCCGAAAAGATCCGTACCTACAACTACCCTCAGAACCGTGTCTCCGATCACCGTATCGGACTCACCCTCAACCAGCTGGACCGCATCATGGAAGGCAAGCTGGGTGATGTCATCGATGCCTTATTAGCCAACGAGGATAAAGAGAAACTGCTTCATGAGCACGTATAATCAATTGCTTCACAAATACAGAAAGGACTTCAAGGAGAAGGACATATCGCTTCAGACCCTGAAGCTCTTTCTTTTTGAACTGTGCAACGAAAAAGATGTCGACCTCTATGTGAAACTCGATGAAGAAGCTCTTCCGGAGATCGAAGAGAAATTCGAAAGAGGGATCCCGAGACTCTTAAAAGAGGAACCTCTCAACTATGTCTTAGGCTACAGCTATTTCTTCGGCTACAAGATGATCGTCAATGACGGTGTCCTGATACCGCGCTATGAGACAGAGGAACTGGTAGGCTTCATCTTAGGCGAGATCGACTTATACAAACCGGAAGGGGAGATCGTCCTGGCGGATATCGGAACGGGTTCCGGAGCCATCGCCATCGCCCTCAAGAAGGAAGAGGAGAGACTCAAAGTCTATGCCTCGGATATCTCGAAGGAAGCCCTGGATGTCGCGAAGATCAACGCTTCCAGCAACGATGCCGACATCGCTTTCTTAGAGGGAAGCATGCTGGAACCGTTGAAGGAAAGAGATATCAAGCTGGATATCCTGGTCTCCAATCCGCCGTATATCCCAAGCGTGGAAAAGATTGAAGATTCCGTCTATGACTATGAACCGCATGTCGCTCTGTTTGGAGGGGAAGACGGTCTCAAGTTCTACCGGGAGATCTTTGAGAATGCGAAAGATGTCTTGAAGGAAAAGGGGATGCTGTTCTTTGAGATCGGCTATGACCAGGCGGAAAGACTCACCGCTTTAGCGAAAACCTATTTCCCGGATGGAGTCATCACTGTGAAGAAAGATATCAACGGAAAAGACAGAATGCTGGAAATATTGCTTTGATAATCTCATCAAAAGAAACAGGTACTATGAATAAGTTAGGGGAAAAAATACAAAACTTAAGGAAAAAAAGAAAAATCACACAAGAAACACTTGGCCGGGCGATGAATATTGACAGATCGGTTATTTCAAGGTGGGAAAACGATATGTCTTATCCAAACGAAGACCAAATAAGAATGCTTTGTGATTATTTTTCAGTCGATGAGTCATACTTTGTTTTGGATGATGATCAGCAGGAAAAGATATACGAGAAGATTAACGAAAAAGAAAAACGAATGGTTTCCATGCTGACAATCGTAATTATTGGGATTGTATCTCTTTTGGTTTCTCCTTTTGGCGCTATAACTTACCCGTTCTTGTTCTATTTTTCGATCAAGCAGAAACTTCCTTTTATAATCAATCTGTTTCTGGTTCTTCTTGTGGCAAATTTTGTGATCGAAATGCTATATATCAACGGAATATACGTCATCCCGCCTATAGTCTCTATTTTTTAGTAAGCACGACGATCTTTCGGAAATGCATTCTAATTATATGAAACCTGTATTTCTCCATTGACTATATTAGCGCGGAGATATTTTTGTGTTGAGATCAAAAACCTTCTGCAGTCTAAGGTATAAGTTGCTTGAGAAGAGGAATCGACAGCTAGATATTCCCCGGTCACTGTCCAATAAGATGTAGAATACTGACCGTTATATGCGTTTGTTATATAGCCATTCGAGATACTGATGTTGAAAGACATTGACAGTCTGGCATTGGATATACTGATTTGCCTTTCGCTTCTTGCGTTCTCGATTGATCTAATGCTGAGTTCTGTAAGCAAACCTTCATTATCATAAAAAGTTATGGTTCGGCATTGTTCGTCCTCTTTACAGATCAAAATTGGGATCTCATTTTCGCTGTTATTGACGCTGCACTCGGAGTACACGTTAACCGGTAACATGAGATTCATTAGAATGCTGATGATGATAATTGTTTTTTTCATGGTTTTTGTACCTCGCCTATCTAAGATAAATGATAGATTTATAAGCCGATATTTTTGTGCGAAAGTGTGCACATTTGTGGTATTTCTTCTTGTGCAACAAGTGTGATGTAATCTGCATATTTATTCTCCAAAAACCATTTAAAATGAATTTCGAAGGAAATGAGTTACCATGTTTCATAATGCGAGGTACAAAAACGGAGACATGCCGTATTAAGAGTTCTGTAGCTGAAACCTTTTTCATGCATTTGAATAACGAAGAGTCGCGAGAGGACCGACGCAACAGAATTCACTTACGAGACAGTAAATACGAAATATATTTTGAGGTAACAAATATTTAGAAAGGACAAAAACAACCATGAAGAAATACTTGCTCATACTACTTTCTGCGTTGATGATGGTTTCGTTAACCCCGTTTCATATTTTTGCAGGAGAGATAGAATCGGATTACTCCAGCGACCCAGTTGTGGTATATTCCCCGGAAGATGATCGTACATACATGATTAAAGTGTATGATCACAGTTCCGAGATCTACGATTATGATACGTTGGAACTGTTAGCTACCATGACAGTTTCAACAGATGAATTGTATATAGCCCCGATAGAACCTCAAAGTTTGATAACCCCAGGTGACTCCCTCAACGCGACTCCTGACGATTATGAATCTTGGACTTCCTACTATTATGTGACCAGGGATGATTTTCATATCGACGGTCTAACCAGTCTAACTGTTTATGCTTTGCAGCTTCTCATTGAAAATTACTATGGGGCAGGATGGGTCAATACTTTGTTTGAGTTGGCGACTATGATAAAAAGTAATTCAGTTGAAGACGGTTACGCTTTGATATACAGAAGTACGAACATCTACTGTTCGATCCTCATAAAAGAAAAATACAATTTCTATAAAAACAACGGTTCATTCCTTAAAACAGAGTATAAGAATCCGAGATGGCTTGGAAGCCCATATGACTATACCCAGCCCAATGCGTGTCGGGTATTGGTCAACAGGTATACATACTAATGAAACCTATCTATCTTAACGATCTACTTCTTGCGGGATCTCGAGCTTCTAAAGCGATAGAAGATCATCCGGAGCTGAGTGAAGAAGTCAAAAAACACATTCGTTTACTAAGACATACACCGAATCTGATCTTCATTACTATTGCCTTTTTATCTCGCTGCTTCAGTGATCTCTATCAATGGAATAAGGATAACGTTCTATATTATCTGGCTGTCTTTGTAATCATCCATCTGTTCTTCCGGTGGCAGTTAGTGAGATATCTGAACAAAGAAGGATTATAGATCAAAGAAACAGCCGAATCTTTTACAAACATTGGGATCCGTCTGTGATTTCACGGGCTTATCACACAGTCATGTTATAAAAATAATGTAGTAATTTTTTCATTAAATAATCTTCCAATAATATGTAAGGGAGCTGCGGGGGCAGCTCCCTTACGTTTGTCCTCTTTATGACGCTGATATAGGCTTTAGAAGACAACAAAATCGAATAGAAGATATGGTTTCACATAGCTTTCACACAACGATGATATAAAGATAGTGTAGTAATTTTTTCATTAAATAATCTTCCAATAATACGAAAAGGAACTGCTCAGCGGTTCCTTTTCGTTTGTGCAGACACTAGTTTTGTGATGCCGGTTCTTTGCAGATGGTGACCGAATGAAATGACGGAAGCATGATAGGAAATTTGCCTTCTTACAGTAAGTCATTATAATTAGTAATAGAAGTGCTGATACAATAATGAACTTGGCAGGAAAGAAAAACGGAGACTTTTTATATAGGGTATAATGCTGCTGACTTTATTCTTTTTCTATTTGTCGTTATGAGGATATTTAGATGAATACAATAAAACTCAGAAGGTGGATCTATTCGGCGTTTCTGTTTTATACATATGTGATCCTGTTTTTCTATCTGATCTATGTAGAAGCGAGATTTCCATATCACAAATACGATTGGATCTCCATATGGAGAAAGGTCATTCCTTTCGTCCTTTGTTCAGCCATGATATGCCTTCAGACACACGCGATACTGTCCATGGATAAAAGGGAGGGAATCCTGTTCTGCGCGATCCACATCCTGGAGGTGCTTGCGATTGATCTTCTGTATGTGAAAAGTGTCTATTCTCAGGGAGGATGGCATTTCCCTCTGATCGCGCAGCCTCCGTATCCTGAAATGCTGCTGGTGTGTCTCATCATCTGTCTTGTGATCACAGTGATGAAAAAAGCGAAGACCGATAAGGATTTCTGATACAAAAAACGCCGGGTCTCTTCAGTTCACCCGGTGTTTTTTTGGAAGATATCTAATACATATCGTCGATCTTTTCCGTGATCTTTCTGATGGTGCCGTAACGCTCCATGGTGTTCTGCAGGAAGATGGAGAAGACTGTTATGGCAAGGGTGATCAGGATGGTTTTTCCCTGTAGGAGTGCGAAGGAGAAGAAATCCCGGAAGAAGAGGTAGCCGATGAGGATGCCGGCCGCTGAGAGAATGAGGATAGCAGTACGTAACAGAGTCAGAGGTCTGGAGATCGTGAAGATCAGATAGATCATCGTACCGGCTGCTGTGAAGAAGGCCATCGTTTCAAACTGAGGGACATCCATGTGACCGAGGCTCTGCAGGATCTTTAAGATACAGATAGATAAGACGATAGAGAGACCGGAGGAGATAGCCTTGTTGAAGATGTCGGAGAGGAAGCTCTTTTCAACGCGGTCGTATTTCGGTTCAAAGGATAATACAAATGACGGCATGCCGATACAGAGTGAAGAAAGCAGTGTCAGCTGTATCGGTTCATACGGGTAGTCCTTTAAGAACAGGATGACCAGGACACTTAATAGGATGGACATGGCTGTCTTGGTGAGGAAGAGGGTAGCCGTGCGCTTGATATTGTTGATGACACGCCTTCCCTGTTTGATGATCGAAGGGATGTGGGCGAAGTCGTCATCGACGAGGACGACATTGGCGACCTCTCTGACGCTTTCCACACCGGATGCCAGGGCAATGGAGAAGTCTGCCTGACGGATGGCGAGGATGTCGTTGATACCGTCTCCCATCATGCCGACGGTGTGGCCGTTAGCCTGAAGGGTGGAGAGGATGATGCCCTTCTGTTTCGGGGTGCAGCGTCCGAAGATACTGGCGGATTCCGCGGCTTCCTTCAGCTGTTCGTCGCTCAGCTTGCTGCAGTCGACAGCGTTATCAGCGTAAGGGTAGCGGATCTGTCTTAATAAAGCGGCGACCGTATCCGGATGATCTCCGGAGATGACCTTCAAAGAGACGCCCTGATCGAGGATGTAGGCGATGGTCTCTTCGGCATTTTTTCTTATCTCATCCTTTAAGATGACCAGAGCGATGATCTCGTGATCCTCCAGGAGACAGAGGACACGGAGACCGTCTTTCATATAGTTTTCGATATCTTTCTTCACATGACCGTCATCGTGATGTTCCAGAAACTCATAGGCTCCCAGTTCATAGAGATGGTCATCTGTTTCAAACAGTGTTTTCTTGGTGGCGCTGGAGAAGGCTTCGTAGCGGATGCAGTTCAGTTTCTCCTTTACCGGAAGCGCTTCTTCAAGAGCGGTGGAAGTCGGGTTCCTGTCTTCTCCGCCTCTTACCAGATTGGCGAGTATGTTTTCAACATCTTTCTCAGAGCAGTTCTCTATCTTTTCAAGATTCATCCTTCCGGTCGTGATCGTACCGGTCTTATCAGCGGCGAAGACATCGGTCCTGGCCAGTGTCTCCAGGGAATACATCTCCTTGACCAGGGTGCTTTCTCTCGATAAGAGGATGGAGCCGATATTGAGAGCGACAGAAGTCAGTAAGATCAGCCCTTCCGGGATCATGCCGACAAGGGCAGCCACTGTTCCAAGTAAGGAGCTCCGTATCGGAAGACCGGAGAGGTAGTGCTGACGCAAGAAGAGGAGGATGCCTAACGGGACCAGGATGATGGTAATGTGTTTGATGATGAAATCCAGGGCATCACGGAGTCGGGAATATAAGCGTTTCTCTTTCTGGACTTCCGCCATGATCTTTGCGGAATAGGAGTCATTGCCGACGGCAGTGGCTGTTACTCTGGCACTTCCCTGCATGATGATAGTACCGGCCAGGATAGGATCGCCTTCCTTTTTATCGATGAGATCGGATTCGCCGGTCAGCAGGGATTCGTTTACCCGGAGCTGCCCGCTTTGAAGGATGCCGTCGCATGGCATCTTGTCGCCGGCCTTGATGACCAGAAGGTCATCCAGAACGATGCCCTCGCTTTCAATGACTGTCTGCTTGCCATCCCGTATCACGGTGCTCTTCGGCAGGACTTCCTCTCTCAGCTTCGCCAGGGACCGTCTGGCTCTTTCCTCCTGGACGATCCCGATGACGGTATTGATGAGGACCGTTCCCATGAACAGCATATTCTTGACCTGTCCTGTCAAAAGGACGAGGATGGCTAAAAGCAGGTTGATGCCGTTGAACAGCGTAAAGACATGGGAAGAGACGATCTCGGAGAAAGTCTTCTGATGTTCAAAGACGGTTTTATTGATCTGGCCTTTGCGGATGCGCTCTTCGACCTGGGCACCCGTGAGTCCGTTTGCGTTCATAACCTCATTCTAACATCTTCTATTCTTTCGTGGTAAACTAGAAACCGAGAGGTGACACTATGAGCTTGACAGCAGGAATCGTAGGCTTGCCGAACGTCGGAAAATCGACGCTCTTCAACGCCATTACCAACAGCAGAGTCGAAGCAGCAAACTATCCTTTCGCGACCATCGAACCGAATGTCGGTGTCGTCGAAGTCAAGGATGAGAGACTGATAAATCTGAGCAAACTCTTCGAACCGGAGAGGACGATCTTTACGACTTTTGAATTCACGGATATCGCCGGACTGGTGAAGGGTGCCTCCAACGGAGAAGGACTGGGAAACAAGTTCCTGGCCAACATCCGTACCGTCGATGCGATCTGCCACGTCGTGAGATGTTATGAAGATAATAACGTCACGCACGTCTATAACCGTATCGACCCGGTAGATGACGTCCAGATCATCGACTACGAACTCATCATGGCCGACATGTCCACTGTCGAACAGCGTCTGGCCAAGATCGAAAACAAGGCCCGTACATCCAAAGACAAGGATGCCATGGCAGAGCTGAATCTTCTCAAGAAGATCAATGAAGCGCTGGGGAAGGGCGTCTGTATCCGTTCCATGGATCTCTCCAAAGAAGAGAAGGAACTGATCAAGTCCTTCAACTTCCTGACAGAGAAGCCGGTCATCTACATCGCCAATATCAAGGAAGAAGAGATCAACGATCCTTCTGTCAATCCGCACTATAACGCTTTGAAGGAATACGCCGAGAAGGAAGGCAGCGAGATCGTGCCGATCTCCGCCCGCATCGAAGAAGAACTCTCTGATCTCTCCAAGGAAGAAAAACTCGAATTCCTGGCAGACCTCGGGATCGAGCGTTCCGGTCTTGATGACCTGATCTTAAAGGCCTATAAGACCCTGGGCCTGAGGACCTTCTTCACAGTCGGAAAAGACGAGTGCCGCGGCTGGACCTTCAAAGAGGGGATGAGCGCACCGGAGTGTGCCGGTGTCATCCATACCGACTTCCAGAAGGGTTTCATCCGTGCCGAAGTCTTCACCTATGAAGACATCATGGAATACAAGACGGAAGCCAAACTGAAAGAAGCCGGGAAACTGCGTCTGGAAGGCAAGGACTATCTGCCGAAAGACGGCGATATCATGCATTTCCGTTTCAATAACTGATGGATCATTACCAGGGTACCTACATCATTGCCTGCAGCGGAGGGCCGGATTCCATGGCCCTTTTTGAGATGGCGAGGAGAAGGGGACTCGATCTGATCTGTGCCCATGTCAACTATCACAAAAGAGACAGCGCTCTCCGGGATGAGAAGATCGTAGAGGACTACTGTCAAAGATACGGCATTCCCTTTGAAAAGACAGACGGGGATCCGGATATCAGCGAGGGGAACTTCCAGGACTATGCCCGGAAACTGCGCTACCGCTTCTTTGCGGAGCTGTGCGAGAAGTATTCCGCGAAAGGGGTTCTCGTCGCCCATCATCTCGATGACCTCTTGGAGACCTACAGTCTCCAGAAAGAACACGGCGGCTCCTTTGACTATCTTGGGCTAAAGAGGAGAAACCGGATATCCGGTGTCACTATCATCCGCCCCTTACTCAGATACACCAAGGAGGAACTGCTTTCCTATTGTGTGGAGAATGATATCCCTTACGGCATCGATGAATCCAATCAGAGCGATCACTACCGGCGGAACCTCATCCGCCATTCCCGAATCGAAAAGATGACGAAAAAGGAAAAGCTCCTCTTAAAGAAGCAGATCGATGAGGAAAACAGAAGGGAAGCGGAAAAGCGAAAAGAAGTAAAAGACTTCCTCAAAGGAAGAAAGACCATCCCTGTGAAGGACTTCCTGGCATACCCATACAGGGAAGAAATACTGCGTGTCTGGCTCTATAAAGACCTCAGCGCAAGACACATCGAAGAGCTCATACGGCAGATCAAAGAGAAGAAAGATCTCTGCATCGAAGTCCGGGACAAGGTCCTTTCGAGAGATTACGGGATGATCTCGGCATTTGAAAAGCCGGAATCCTTTTCCTATACCTTTGAAAAGATCACCTATGGCTTCTATCCGCCGGTACGGCTGAAGAAAAGCGGAAAGACGATCGAGGGTGTCACGGTGACAGAAGAAGACTTCCCTGTCACACTGCGCAATGTCAGAGAAGGTGATGAGATCGCCATGCGTTTCGGAAACAAGAAGGTGAACCGTTTCTTCATCGACCG
>JAFOMB010000030.1 GCA_017419065.1 Erysipelotrichaceae bacterium
AGGCACCAACTATGCGGATTCCTTAGCTGCCTCCGCTACGGGACTTCCTATGTTACTAGTGAATGGTAAGAATACTTCTCTCAATGACGGACAGAGATCATTCTTATCTTCCCATTCCTCCAATACCTTCTATATCATCGGCGGAACAGGAGCTGTCTCTTCCGATATAGAGACAGATATCTCTTCTATCAACTCTGTAAGAAGATTGTCCGGAAGACTCCGTTTCGATACATCAGTACTGATAGCGGAGACCTTCTTCTCTGATCCTGACAAGGTCATCCTCTCCTATTCCCATAACTTCCCGGACGGCCTGTCCGGAGGACCTCTGGCCTATGCCCTGAAGTCTCCTGTACTCCTTACCAGAAAAAACAGTGAGAAAGCAGCCTTGGACTATGTCTCTTCCCATTCCATTAAATCCGGCTATCTCTGCGGAGGAGAAGGGGTATTGCCTGATACTACAGCCCGTATCATCTTCTCCTTGCCGGAAGATCAGGAGATAGAGAAGAGGTAGAGACTACTAAAAATCTAAACGAAAAGACTCTGCAGAGAGTCTTTTCCTTATCGGGATAGGGGACATGTTAAGATGAAGGCAGTTTATCTTATGTATATTTCCATTCATAGTTAAAGGAGGTACTTATGAGAAAGTTTATTGTTTTAGTTTTATCTGTTTTCATGGTTGTATGTCTTCTGACAGTTTCTCCGTTTCGTATGGATGTACAGGCAGAAGGCACGATCACCAATATCACAGTGGACGCCAATGGGGAGGTACGGTGGGATGCTTACCCGGGTACGAGAGAGTATGATGTCTATATCAATGGTGATTATGCTGAATCGACAGTTCAGCCGCATTTCTCTTTGAGAGGCTTCCTGGAATACAACTATTACGGAAGCGGTGCCTATACAGTGAAGATCTATGCCTTCGAGTATAAAAACAACAACTGGAATAACATCGCCCATGGCTCCGCACCTGTTTTCAACTATTCTTCTAAGGGACAGCTCGGAAGACCCGGCAGTGCCTGGTGGGATGGAAACAAAGCCTGCTGGAGTGCTGTTTCCGGTGCGGAGACGTACTTCATCGATCTCTATTGCGATGATACACTTGTAGACAGCTACACAATCACGGATGCAACTCAGATGGATATGAGCTACTACATCACCGGGAAGACCCGGAAATACTATTTCGGTGTCTCTGCGGCTTCCTATGGGTATATGCGCAGTGAAGAGACCTTCAGCTCTTCCCGCTATGGTCTCGATCCGACATTCATGAGACTCTCAGGCTCAAACCGCTATATGACATCTCTGGCTGTTGCGGAAAAGATCAATGAGATCAATTCCTATTACGACGGGACCAGAGCAGTCGTGATCGCGACCGGGAAGGACTTCCCGGATGCCCTGAGCGGTGCCTATCTGGCAGGGAGAAATGATGCGCCGTTACTGCTGATCAGTGAGGGAAGTTCACAGAATATCTGCAATTTCGTCAAGAACCATGTCGATAAGAACGGCACGATCTACATCCTGGGAGGTACCGGTGTCCTGCCGGATGCCTGGATCGCACCGTTATTTGCGGAGTATAAAAATATCGTCCGCATCGCTGGAAAGAACCGTTATGACACCAATCTCGACATCCTGCGTGCGATCGGGACCGATACTTATTCCTGGATGCTGGTGTGCACCGGAAAGGGCTTCGCGGATTCCCTGTCTGCCTCTTCGATCAGTGCCCCGATCCTCTTGGTCGGAGACAAGCTCACAGAAAACCAGAAGAGCTTCTTAAGCAATGAAGCGAAGAATCTCGACTTCTACATCATCGGCGGTACCGGTGCTGTCTCCTCTGCTGTCGAAGCGGAACTGGCCAACTATGGTTCTGTGCAGGACCGCATCTACGGGAAGAACCGCTATGAGACTTCGGTAGAAGTCGCGGAGTACTTCTTTGAGTGGGTCAGGGAAATGGTCCTGGCCACCGGAAAGGACTTTCCGGACGGTCTCTCCGGAGGACCTCTGGGTTTCCTCTACTACGCGCCGATCATCTTGACTTCGCAGTCGAACAACGCTGCCGCGAAAGAGTATGCTTCTGCATACCGGATCGCCAATGCGATAGTCCTGGGAGGAGAGAACGCCGTAAGTACGGCAGCTGTCAAAGACATCCTCGATCTCAAGTAAAAACTGATTCAGGACCCTTCGGGGGTCCTTTTTCTTTGATACAATAGTTTCAGGGACTCTGTTCCTTTTTTGAGGAAACGACTATGAAGAATACAGCTGTTTTATGTATCGTATGTCTTTTACTCTCTTCATTATTCATGCCGGTAAAGGCAGAAGAAGACTGTGTAGACATTCCCTTTGAATTCACCTTCCATCAGGACAAGGCCAGGGCGACACTGAGTGAAGTCAATGCCTTCCGTACGGGAAGCGATGCCTGGTATAAGAGCCAGGACGGAGGAAGAGTCGATGTGAGCGGACTCCAGGAGCTCGTCTATGACTATGACCTGGAAAAGGCTGCCATGGTAAGAGCCATGGAATATGTCGTCAACAGTGATTTTGACAGAAGCGACATCCGTCCAAACAATAAGTACTATTACACCGTTTACGATGATCTCGGATTAGAGTACGCCTATGGTGTTGAGAACAGGATCTGGGTACGGGAGGAAAAGATCGACAGAGTGGTGGAAGAAGCCAGGTCTGATGATGATTCCTATTCCGGACAGCGTGAGAGAAGAAACATGCTGAACAGCGGCGTGACGGCCTATGGCTGCGCCATGATAGAAAACGGAACGGAGATCTACGTGGTACAGCTGTTCCACTCCAAGACCTTCAATACAGAACCGACAGAAGCGAAGATCGGACCTTCTATTGAAAAAGTCAGTATCCACCATGACCGTATACTGAACTGGTCTGTCTCTTATCAAAACGGCTATATGGAAGACATGCTCATCGAAGAACCGGGAAAGACACTGGCTCTTCCGGAAGGCGTCTATTTCAGATTCATGTATAAATTCTCCGAGGGACATCCTCTGGGCTCCATGTCGAGAGTGACGGCTTTGCAGCCGGTGTGGACGTCGGACAGCGATATCGTCTCTATCGATAACGGTGTGATCACCGGTCTCAAACCTGGCAATGCGAAGATCACAGCGATCGCTCCGGATGGTTCATCAGTCGATGAGAAAGTGACTGTCAAGACGAAGGAAGTCGTACGTTTAGCCGGGAGAAGCCGCTACGATACCTCGCTTATGACAGCGGATGCCTTGAAGAAGGAACTGGGTGTCGAGAAGTTCGACTGTATCGTCCTGGCTACCGGTAAGGAATTTGCGGATGCCCTGGGAGGAAGTTTCCTGGCGATACGCAAGAAAGCTCCGATCATCCTGACGGCAGAAGGCCAGCAGGACAAGGTCAACCGCTATATCAGAGAGAACCTCTCGGAAGACGGTCTGATCTATATCCTGGGCGGTACCGGTGCAGTACCGGATAGCTGCCTTGAAGGTCTTGAAGGCTTTAAACAGAAGCGTCTGGCCGGAAAGAACCGCTATGATACCAACCTCCTGATCCTGGAAGAGGGAGGAGACCCGGGTGATGAGATCATCGTCTGTACGGGACGCAACTTCGCGGATTCTCTTTCAGCGGGCGCGACCGGAAGAGCGATCCTCTTAGTCGGAGGCGGTTTCAATGACGCCCAGAGAAACTTCATGAACGCCAATACCGGAAAATACTTCTACATCGCCGGCGGCACAGCTGCCATCGATGAGAACCTGGAAAATGACATCCGGAACTATGGCCAGGTGGAGAGGGTCTCCGGGCATGACCGCTACTACACATGCAACGCCCTTTTCAATGCCTTCTTCAAGCCGTATGGCAGACATGGCTGGCTCTATTACTATACTCCGGTCAAAGCGGTACTGGTCTATGGAGACAACTTCCCGGATGGATTATGTGCCGGACCTTTGGCCTATTACTCCACAGCGCCGATCCTCCTGGTAAAGCAGGGACATGAGTATCCGGCTTATCACTGCTGTGATCCGAATATCAGCGGAGGTTATGTCTTAGGCGGAAAGACTTTGATACCGAGTGCTTCGGTAGCGGAGATCTTCCAGCTCGATCCGAATGGCGACTATTGAGAATGAACTGCTGTGTGTACAGCAGTTTTTTACAACCCCTCCCATAAAAGAGAGATGTTATGATAATGATGTATCTAAGTTTCACAACCCTTAGGGAGAAACATCTATGAAAAAGATCATCTGTATGCTTATTTGTATTCTACTGATGTGCGGGATCCTGCCGCATTCTTTTATACATGCGGAAGAATCATATGTACGGCTCTCCGGGACAGACCGTTATGATACGTCTGTTAAAACAGCTGAAGAACTGAGAAAGATCATGGATATCAGCTCCTTCGATGCGGTCATTCTGGCTACCGGAGAAGATTTTGCGGATGCGCTGAGCGGAGGCTATCTGGCAGCTGTCAGGAAGGCGCCCATACTACTCACGAAGCCTTCCAAGGCATCTTTTGTGAATGGATATATCAGGGATCATCTGAAGGATAACGGGGTGATCTATGTATTGGGAGGAGAGAAAGCTGTACCGTCAGAATGTCTGGAAGGACTCGATTCTTTTGAAATCATAAGGCTTTCGGGGAAGACCCGCTATGACACGAATCTCAAGATCCTGGAAGAAGCCGGTGTCTCTTCTGAAGAGATCCTGATCTGTTCCGGGGAGAACTATGCGGACTGTCTCTCTGCCTCCGGTACCGGAAAGCCGATCCTCTTAGTGAAAGATACACTGAAAGATCAGCAGAAGACCTTTCTTGAAGAACACAGTGAAAACAGTCTGTTCATCCTCGGAGGAACGGCAGCGATATCAGAGAGCTTAGAAGAGGAGATCAAAGGGTATTCCGAAATTCAAAGACTCTCCGGAAAGACGAGATATGAAACGTCTGTTTTATCAGCTTCGGCTTTCTATGATCATCCCGAACAGGCCGTTCTCGTCTATGGGGAGAATTTCCCGGACGGTCTCTCTGCCGGACCTCTGGCTTTTATTCTGAAGGCGCCTGTCTTACTGACAAAGACCGGGAAAGAAGAAGACACTGGTATATATACAAAGAATAACTGTACCGGAAAGGGCTATGTTTTGGGAGGCACCGGTCTTATCTCGGATGAGGCAGCGAAGGAGATATTCACCCTTCCTTATTCCTGTTCGATCAATATGCCGAAAGAGGAAAACAATCAGAAAGTCTACGATTACGCGGAAAGACTTTATAACGAAAATCAGTATGAAGATTACTTCAGGGCCTGTTTTACCTGGAGTCGGGAAAAACACAAGAGAGGATGGCTCTACTACAACGGGCTCATGCTGGAATCCTATATGATGCTGGATGGGGAGAAATACGCTTCCTGGATCAAGGATTTCTGCGATCAGCACATCACAGCGGAAGGGAAAGTCCGGGCGTATGTCGAAGGAGAACTGGATTCCGCAATGCCCGCTGTTCTGCTGGTCGATCTGGTGGATGGGGAGTTCGTTCCGGAAGAGGAGGCCGAAGGATATAGAAAGGCCATCAACTTTGTCTATAACTCTCTGGAAAGACAGACAGCCTATCCGGAAGCCGGGAATCTTTATCAGCACGGAGAGAGAAACGGTGTTCCGGTAGAATCCTGGTCTAAGTGGAATATCGCCTTAGATGGTATCTATATGTCACAGCTCTTTCTCATACGTCTGTGTTCCCTGATCGACGAAGGAAAGATCACGATCACCTCCAATGACGGCCATACCGTTACCAGTGAAGAGATCTGGAAGGACATCTATACCCGGATGGCCTTTGTCCTGGAACATATGAGACATGAGGATACCGGGCTCATCGATCATGCCTATTCGATCGAACTGGCAAGGACCAACGGGATCGTCTGGGGGAGAGGTATGGGATGGTTTGTGATGGTGTTGCTGGAGGCGGCAGAGAAGACCCCGGATAAAGCACAGAAAGAATATCTCTCAAATGGTCTTGCGGATGTGATGAATGCCTTAATAGAATGGCGTGATCCGGATTCCTGCCTCTGGTACAACGTCGTAGACAGAAGGGAAGATATCGATAAGAACAGGATCGAAACGAGCGGTTCAGCGATGTTCGCCTATGTCTTTTTGCGGGGTTATCATAACGGTATTCTGAAAGATCAGAAGTATCACGAAGCCGGATTATGCGCTTTCAATTCGCTTACAGAAACAATGATGACAGAAGAGGGGCTTACCGGTACTCTGATCGGTATGGGGCCAAGAGAAAAACCGGAACAGTACCAGGGACATCCGTTCGTCACCAATGAAGCCAAGGGAGTCGGACCTTTCTTCATGGCTCTGAGATACGCTTACTGATGCCATTGATACGACAGTACTGACTATCCTCAAAGGGATATGGAGAATAAACTCCAAAAGCCTTACAATAAAGGTGAACACTGATTTTCACAGTTCTTATGAACACATAATAATCTGTAAAGGAGGAGGTCGTTATGAAAAGACTGATCAAGCTCGTTTTATGTTTTGTGATGCTGGTGAGCGTTGTATCTTTCGGCAGCAGTAAAGCCGAAGCGGAACCGGCGGTCACCAATATTCAGATCAACGGGGATACGCTCTCCTGGGATCCTGTTGAGGGAGCAACTACTTATGAAGTGGTCATGTTCGGGATACAGTCGGTAGAGTTCCCGGAAACAGTTGATACTTCAATCAATATCCCGGAAAATCTGGGCTATAAAGGAGCGAAGACCGGGAATTATCAGGTCTGGAGGATCGATGTCCGTGATGAAGACGGAGTATTGATCGCTACCGGAGGAGATAACAGTCTGACATACTCCTATACCGCTAAAGGAACACTGAGCGGTGTTCCGGCAAACCTGCGCTGGGAAGGGACGACAGCCTACTGGGATCCTTCTTCGGATGCGGATTCGTATGTCGTCAAGATCTATCGGGGCGGCGTCCTCTGGCATGAGGAAAGAACAGTCACACCGGCTACGATGTACAATGCGGAAAAGTATGTGCTCGGAGAAAACTTCTCATTCTCTTTCACGGTTGCCGGAAGACGTATCGGTTATGTAGACGGTCCGGAATCCGATCATTCTTCTGCCATCAGAGGACAGAAACAGATCTTCAAGAGACTCTCAGGACCATCAAGATATGATACTTCCATTGCGGTCGCCGAGGAGTTCAAGAGTGTCCTTGATGAGAAGATGGGAATCGGTGCCAAAGAGAAACTGGATGCAATCTTTGTGGCGACAGGCACCAAATATCCGGATGCGCTGAGCGGATCCTTCTTCGCGAACAGTCTGAATGCGCCTCTGCTGATGATCAACGAAAAGAATGCGCCGAAGATCACCGACTACATCCGTAATCATCTTGCTCCGGACGGAACTGTCTTTGTCTTAGGCGGTACAGGCGTCGTGCCGGATGAATGGCTGACAGGACTCAATATCCGCCGTATGTCCGGTCCCAACCGCTATGAGACCAATCTGTCCATCCTTCGTACCTATGAGGATGTCATTGGCTTTCAGCCGTCTACTTTCGTCGTATGTACAGGTGAAGCCTTTGCGGATGCCCTGTCCTGTTCTGCATTGGATATCCCGATGCTGCTGGTCAACTCCAAGAAGGGCCTTACAGACAACCAGAAGGCTTATCTGAGTTCTCTTGATATCAAGCCATGGATCTATATCATCGGCGGAGAAGGTGCTGTTTCCGCAGAGATCGAAGCAGATCTTTCAAACTACGGAGAAGTCCAGGACAGAGTTGCCGGGAAAGACCGCTACAAGACCTCTGTCAAGATCGCCAGATACTTCTTCGGACCGGCGAGGAATGAAGCGGTCCTGGCTACCGGAAAGGATTATCCGGATGGCCTGTGTGCCGGACCTCTCGCAAATCTGCTGTATGCCCCGGTGCTTCTGGTGGCAGATGGAAAGACAGAAGCGGTATCCAATTACTTCGGTAAGGAACAGGTCGTCGTCAAGAGAGGCTATATCGCCGGCGGTACCGGTGCTGTCTCTTCGGCCGTGGCTGCTGCTGCCTTCAACGAAGTCAGCGTAGAGTAGTTTTCAAAGGGTCCCAAACGAGACCCTTTTTGTATCGGAAAGGAGAAATGTATGAAACGTTTTTGGAAGATCCTTTTATGTCTGCTTCTCGTTTTGACTTTTGCGCCTCCTGAAGAGGCAAAGGCCGAAGGGGAGATCACCGGCATCCATACCGATCTGGATGGTGTCCTCTACTGGGATGAAGTATCCGGCACGGAATACTATACCGTGGAATATGTCGTCGGTGACTATACCCGAGGACAGACGGATACTGTCTATCCATGGGAGGGATGGCCGGGACCGAGTTTTCCTTTAAAGGGACAGCTGATGGACCTGGGCTATCCGACCGGCAACTATATGATCATGATAAGGGCTTATTCCAATGGAGAAGTCATCGCTGCCGGCAGTTACGGCTATTTTCCGTATGCCTCCGCAGGAAAGATGGCGATCGTGACCGGAGTCTATCTGGACAGCACTTATTACGGACACTGGGATGACATACCGAAGGCATCTTATTACATCGTCACGGTATACCGTGACGGGACCTGGTGGAGTGAAGTGAATGTATATTCAGGGAATGAAGCCTATCTCGGCGATTACATGATCGGAGAAGACTATCAGTATTCCTTCACGGTCAAGGCGAGAAGACAGGGTTATGAAGATAGTGATCACTCCTCCATGTCGAATGCGGTGAACGGAGCTCCGCAGACGTTCATCCGTCTCTCCGGCTCTGACCGCTATGAGACATCGAGGATCATCGCCTCTACGGTGCGCGGCATCATTGATGACTACAGCGATTTTGATTCTGTATTCGTAGCGACCGGAGAGAAGTATCCGGATGCTTTGAGCGGTGCCTTCCTGGCAAATATCCTGAATGCGCCTCTTCTCATGATCAGCGGGAAATCAGCTGCCGATACAGTCGACTTCATCAACAATAATCTCAAAGAAGGCGGCAGGGTCTATATCCTGGGAGGCGAAGGCGTCCTCAAGCCGGAATGGCTGGACGGCCTGGATGCTTCTTTTGAACAGAAGCGTCTCTCAGGAAAGACCCGTTATCTCACCAATCTCAAAGTACTGGAAGAATGTGCGGCGATCAGGGGGTACAAACCGCAGGTCTATCTGGTATGCACGGGAGAGAATTTTGCGGATTCCCTCTCCTGCTCTGCCTTAAGTATCCCGATGATCCTGGTAAAGGATAAGCTGAACAGCGAACAGAAGGCCTATCTGGAAGACCTGAGCAAAGAGAACACTTTCTTCTATATCATCGGTGGTACCAAGGCTGTACCGGAGAATATCGAAAACGAACTGGCGGTTTACGGCACTGTCGTAAAACGCGTTTCCGGTTCCAACCGCTATGAGACATCCGCCCTGATCGGAAGATACTTCCAGGAGGGATTCGGAGAGACCTGTGTGATCGCCACCGGAAAGAACTTCCCGGACGGTCTCTCTGCGGGTCCTCTGGCTTATCAGTCAGGAGCAGCCCTGCTTCTTGTGAAAGAGGGGAGTACGTCACACGCCTCTGAATACAACTATTCCCCGGGTGTCCGTCTGGGTTATATCGCCGGCGGAAAAGGGGCTGTCTCTGATCAGACGGCTATGGAAGCCTTCAATGTCAGCTCTCTGGAATAGACAGGCTTTCCATACTGAAGTACACGTATTCAAAAAGAGAATAAGGCAGCAATGCTGCCTTTTCATGTACAATAGAGTCATGAAAACATTTCAGAAGATCACAGTGGCAGGAGCCGGCTATGTAGGACTCAGTCTGGCTGTCCTGCTTTCCAGGAAACAGGATGTCATCCTTTGC
>JAFOMB010000234.1 GCA_017419065.1 Erysipelotrichaceae bacterium
CGATGTCATTTCCGCCAGCGGCGAAAAGACAGACGTAGAACTCGGAGAAGGAGACGTCCGCATCACGAGCGGCGGCACCTATGAATTCACCGGCACTCTGAAAGACGGCAGCATCATCGTAGAAGCGGCCGAGGATGAAGATGTGAACATCATCCTCAACGGTGTAGATATCTACAGTGAAGACTTCGCCTGCATCTACATCATCTCGGCTGATGAAGTCCTGATCACGCTGGCAGAGGGCAGTGTCAACAGCCTTCGTACCGGTTCTTCCTACAGCCAGATCGATGAGAACACCGTCGATGCGGTCATCTACTCCAAGGCCGATACGTTCTTCGACGGCACCGGCAAGCTCGTCATCGAAGCCAATGCCAAACACGCCATCGTCTCCAAGGACGATCTGATCATCCTCTCGGGGACCTATGAGATCACAGCTATGAACCACGCCTTATACGGCAAGGACCTGGTCGAGATCTATGACGGCACCTTCACTCTGAACTGCGGTACAGATGCCGTTACCTCCGACAGTGAAGAAGACGGAAGAGGAAATGTCACCATCCACGGCGGAAACTTCAAAGTCGCCACTGAAGGAGACGGCTTCTACGCTTTCCACGATCTGCTGATCGAAGGCGGCAGTTTCGCTGTCCAGGCTACCGGCAAGGCTCTTAAAGCTGACGGCAACATCACAGTCACCGGCGGGGACTTCACTATCGATTCCGTCGATGACGCGGTCAATGCGGAAGGCGATGTCCTGATTGAAGGTGGCAGCTTCCGGATCGATTCTGATGATGACGGCATCCATGGCGATGCCTCCGTCACTATCAACGGCGGTGAATTCGTGATCAATGCCCATGAGGCCATTGAATCCACGGTCATCACCATCAATGACGGCACGATCGATATCTACGCAACAGACGACGCGATCAACGCCGGCCAGAAGGTCAATAACGTGACTCCGTGCATCACCATCAACGGCGGTACGATCACCATCGACATGGGCCAGGGCGATACCGACGCGATCGACTCCAATGGCAACATCATCATCAACGGCGGTACCATCGACATCACAGCCCAGTCTCCGTTCGACTATGACGGACAGGGACAGTTCAACGGCGGTACCCTCATCGTCAACGGCAGCGAGACGACCACGATGTCCAACCAGTTCATGGGCGGCATGGGAATGATGGGCGGTATGATGCCGGGCGGTAATGGCGGCATGATGCCGGGCGGCGGAAACGGCGGACACGGTCCGGGCGGCCGGTAAAGATAAAAGAAAATCCTGAGGAATATCCTCAGGATTTTTATTTCACATGGCAGGGGTGGAAAGAATTGAACTCTCGTCAGCGGTTTTGGAGACCGTTGTACTACCATTGTACTACACCCCTAAATGTGCTTATTCATTGTATTATAATTCTCTTCAAAAGTAAATATAATTGAAGTATGAAGATGCGTTACGAAGATGTGATCATAAGAGATGCGGAAGAGAAAGATGTCGAATCTCTCTATCGCTGGTGGAATGACGGAAGGGTCATGGCCCATGCGGGTTTCCCCAAAGGTCTGGGTATTTCGAAAGAGAAGATCCGGACACTGCTGGAGAAGGACGATGAGGATCTCCGCCATCTGATGATCACTGTATTGGATACACCGATCGGCGAGTGTTATTACCGGAAGAGCGGAGACGCTTTTGAGATCGGCATCAAGATCTGCGAAGAGTCTTATCAGGAAAAGGGGATAGGGAAGACTGTCTTATCCTTACTCTGCAGGGAAGTCTTCAAAAGGACTAAGAAGATCTGCCTGTCGACTGATAAGAAGAACAGCCGGGCCAGACATGTCTATGAGCAGCTTGGTTTCCGGCTTCAGGAGATCAAGGAGAAATACTATCAGAACGATCAGATGGAGGAGGCGATGGATGTCGCTTTCTATGAACTGAAAAGAGAAGACTTCCGCAGCTTCGTGAAGGACTTCTTCCTGGTCAAACCGGATCTCTATTACGCGGATTCGATTCGGAGATACCGGAAGGAGTATATCGAGAAGGGGATGCATCCTGACGGCAGCGGGAATCTCTTACGCTTTGAGGATCCGGAAAAGTGGATCGCCGACAATCGCCTCTTCGAGGATGAAAGTATGCTGATACTGCCGATGAAGCCGTCCTATCAGTACGCCTATGTCGAAACATCTTCGCAGGAGATCGTGGGTCTGATACAGGTGCGGCCGGACATGTCCGATTCCCCGTTTCTGGCGGAATACGGCGGCAATATCGGCTACTCTGTCCTGCCTTCCAGATGGAGAGAGGGGATAGGAGAGAGGATGCTGAAGGACTTCCTGGTGATATGTCAGAGAGACTATCATCTGGAGGAAGTGCTCATCACCTGTCTGGAGAAGAACGAGGGTTCCAGAAGGATCATCCTGAAAAACGGAGGGGTCTTTCAGAGGAATACCTGGCTGTTCTCGGAAGATCAGAATATAGAAAGATACATCATCGATCTGAGGGAGGAATTATGAAAAAGGTCTATAATCATGTGAATATCTATGACGGTACCGAGGAGATGGTACTGCAGAAAGATAAGATGGTCATCGTGGAAGACGGGATCATCACAGAGATCAGAGATGCGGAAGAAGTATCCGGTTCCTATGACGCCAAAGGCGCCTATCTCATCCCGGGTCTCATCAATATGCACGTCCACACACCGGGAAACGGCTTCCCGAAGAAGAAGGCGACTGATCAGAGGAAACTGGCGAAACTCGTCATGTCCAACGCTTTGACCAGAAAGATCGCCGAGAAGATCTGCTACAGCGCCGTAAAGACAGAACTCTTATCCGGTACTACGACGATACGCTGTGTCGGCGGCCTGGGCCACATCGACTCCCTCCTGCGCGACAAGATCGCCTCCGGGAAACTGGCAGGACCGAGGATCTTCGCCTGCGACCAGGCTCTGACAGTGCCGCATGGCCACATGGAAGGCAGTGTCGCCTATGGAGCCCAGTCGAAGGAAGACTTCCTCCACTTCATCGAAGAAAACAAGAAGGCCGGCGTGGATGCCCTCAAGATCATGATCACCGGCGGTGTCCTCGATGCGAAGAAGAGAGGGGAACCGGGAGAGATGAAGATGACTCCGGAACAGGTGAAACTCTGCTGCGACAAGGCTCACGAACTCGGGCTCAGGGTAGCGGCCCATGTCGAATCGCCGGAAGGCGTAAAGGTCGCTCTGGAGAACGGTGTCGACTTCATTGAACACGGCTCCTATATGGATGAGGAAACAGCCGATCTCTTCTTGAAGAAGGATGCGGCCCTCATCGTAACGCTGTCCCCGGCTATCCCGATCGCCAGGATCTCCACAGATCTCACCCACATGAATGATGACGCGGTATACAATTCCGAAGTCCTGCTGGAAGGGATCATCGACGCCGCGAAGAAGTGTCTGAGAAAAGGGGTGAAGGTCGGCCTTGGCACAGATACCGTCTGTCCGTTCATCACGCACTACGACATGTGGAGAGAACTGGAATACTTCCATAGGCTGACCGGTGCCTCCCGTAAGGATGCCCTCTACCGGGCAACTTTAGGCAATGCCTCCCTTTTAGGGATCAGCGATAAGACCGGTTCCATTGAAGAGGGGAAGGTCGCGGAATTCATCCTGGTGAAAGAGAATCCGATGGAAGGCTTCTCTGCTGTCAGGAATCCGTTGCTTGTCGTAAAGGGAAGGGAAGAATACGATCATCCTTCCGTGAAGAAGTCGGAACTGGCGGAAAGGGAACTGGATGCCGTCATGGAAACTCTGAAATAAGGTATAATAGGTATATATAGAAACAAGGAGAAACAATACTATGGTTGATTATACGGAAGGTTCCGGAAAGCAGTATCATATCGGTGTCGGTCCGGGAGATGTCGGTGAATACGTCATTTTACCGGGAGACCCGAAGCGCTGCGAGAAGATCGCGAAATACTTCGACGATGCGAAACTCGTCGGAGACAACCGGGAATATGTCACCTACACAGGGACTCTTGACGGTGTCAAGGTGTCTGTCACCTCTACCGGTATCGGCGGCCCGAGTGCCTCGATCGCCATGGAGGAACTCGTAGAATGCGGGGCTCATACCTTTGTGCGTATCGGTACCTGCGGCGGCATGCAGATCGATATCAAGGGCGGCGATGTCGTCGTCGCGACAGGAGCTATCCGCAATGAGGGAACGACCAGAGAATACGCTCCGATCGAATTCCCGGCTATTGCGAACCTCGATGTCACGAATGCCCTGATCGATGCCTGCCAGAGTATCGGGGCTCACTACCATGTGGGTGTCGTCCAGTGCAAGGATGCCTTCTATGGCCAGCACAGACCGGAGACACTGCCGAACGGTGAGGAACTGCTTCGCAAGTGGGATGCCTGGCTGAAACTCGATACGAAGGCTTCCGAAATGGAATCGGCAGCTCTCTTCATCGTAGCCCAGTACCGCCGTGTCCGCTGCGGCAGCTGCTTCCTGGTCGTAGCCAATCAGGAAAGAGAGAAGGAGGGTCTGGAAAACATCCAGGTCCACGATACTGATCTGGCCGTGAGAGTCGCAGTCGAAGCGATCCGCGAGCTCATCCGCAAAGACGGACAGTAAAGAGGCGAAAGCCTCTTTTTTCTTTTCTGCTATAGTGGAAGAGTGAAAAGAAAAGATGCAGGCTATTGCCTTCTGACAGTCATGATAGCCGTCTCTCTGATCTTCCTGGGAAGTAAGACAGATCTCTTAAAGGAAAACTACTCCCATCTGGAGACCGGGATATCCGGGTATTTTGCGGTGCTCTTTCTGGGCATCCTCTTCTTTCTTCATATCTATATCTCTGTCCTGAGGATCTCTGACAGGAAGAACGCCTTTTTCTCCGCACTTCCTTTTCTGACGGCCTGTATCCTGCCTTCGGCCTTACAGCCTTCCTCTTTATTGGCCAATCTCCATCTGATCCTGGCTTACTGTTCGACAGGGCTGTCCATCCTGTTTACGGTAAAGAATCTCTGTTTCTCCAATAAAAAGAGGAAGATGATCGCTTTCTTCCTCTTTGGTCTTCTTTTATGTGCCGGGGTCTATGCCTACAGTATCCATCTGTCGGTCAATACCTTGAGCGAACTGTTCTACTGTGCCGGGATCCTCTTATGCGATCTCTACTTCTACTTCTGATCAGAGCAGGTATTCCTTATTGAGATCCTTTCTCCAGGCTGTCGGGGTCTTGCCATAACGGCGCTTGAAGACCCGGATGAAGTTCTCGGAGTTCTCATAGCCGACCTGGTAGGAGATCTCCGCGACCGGGAGACTGGTCGATTTGAGAAGGGAGACAGCGTGCTTCATGCGGGCATCGATGACGATGTCCGAGAAGGTTCTGCCGGTGGCTTCCCTGATGAAACGGGAAGTGTACTCCGGGGTATAGTGATATCTTTCGGCGATCTCCTGGAGGGAGACAGTCGTGTGATGCTCCTGGATGTAGGCGGTGATCTCATAGGCAGCCGCGGACTTGGGATTGTTGCGGCTTGGATGTTCGATCGTCCTCTCATAGAAGCGGATGAGCTTGCCGAAGAAGAGGGAGAAGTAGGCGGACAGGATCGCGTCGTATTCCTGATACTTGTTGATACTTTCCAGCATCATCTGCAGGATGATGCTTTTTAATTCCTGATCGTTCCCTGTGTGAAACATCAGGTAGTCGTCATCACCGGAATAGCGGATGTTCTTGAGGAAGAATTCCGCGAGGGGATTGGCCTTATAGTAGGTCGGATTGCGGAAGGTGTTCTCAATGATCTGGGAAGAGAGGATCATGACAATGACGACGCTCTGGTCCTGTACGGAGATCTTGTGGGAGACGCCCGGCGGTACGATGCAGAAGTCACCCATCTTGAGCAGTTTCTTCTCCTTACCGATCTCGTGTTCGCAGATCCCTTCATAGACATAGAAGGCTTCGAAATAGGTGTGGAAGTGTTCAAAGGGCGGGGAGAAGCAGTTGTGCTTCTGGATGACCATTCCGACATCGGAATCCGAATAGAAGTATTCATCTTTCATGGAAGGAGGCATGGTCTCCTTCTTTTCAGGAATGACGAAGTGTTTCTCCAGACATTCTCCGATATCGAGGTGATCGATGAATTCTCTGAAAAGGGCGGGATCTTTCTTCTTTTCCTGGTAATCCCTATAGAAGATCTCGGTTTCATTGAGAGTATGAAGGCTTTGAAGCAGTTCTATTTCATTCATATATTAAAATCAGTCAATCCTTTGTGTTTATTTTATGATAAATCACAAAAATAATCAATGTAAACGGTAACATTTAACAATTATCATCTGAGACCTCTTTTTTTACCATGAAGATGAACAGGAGTGTTGGATGTATGAACGATATCGTTGAGATCAGACAGTTATCCAAGAGATTCGGTCCGACCGTGGCCTTAGATCATGTGGACATCTCCGCAAAAAGAGGAGAGATCCACGGACTCATCGGGGAAAACGGCTCCGGAAAGTCGACCGTGACTTCCATCTATGCGGGAATGCAGAAGTGTGATGAGGGAGAGATGTTTTTCAAAGGGGAACCATGGCATCCTCTCTCCATGAATGATGCCTTAGCGAAGGGTGTCGGCATGATTGTACAGGAAAACGGAACGGTCCCGGGGATCAGCGTCGCTGAAAACATCTTCTTGGGAGAGACAGGGGAATTCATGAAAGGGATCCTCGTCGACCGGAAGGGGATGATCAGTAAGGCACAGGAAGCTTTGAATGCCATCGGTGCCGATCATATCGATGCCTCCGTAATGACAGCCTTCTTGGACTTCCAGGATAGAAAGCTGATCGAGATCGCCAGAGTGATGGCGAAGGATCCGGACGTCCTGGTCGTCGATGAAACGACAACAGCCCTCTCCCAGAAGGGAAGAGATATCATATACAGCCTCATGGAGAAGATGAAGGAAGAAGACAAGACTGTCATCTTCATCTCCCACGACCTGGATGAGATCATGCAGAAATGCGACAGACTGACTGTCCTGAGAGACGGCAAGATCATCAGGACCTTCGAGAAGGATGAATTCGAAGAGAACGCGATCAAGACATCCATGATCGGAAGGGAACTTCAGGGCAACTACTACCGGGATGACTACGGAGAAGAAGTTTCTAAGGAAGTCGTCCTGAAAGCAGAGAATCTGAATCTGTCCGATCAGCTCATCGATTTCTCCATGGAACTCCATAAGGGAGAGATCCTGGGGATCGGCGGATTGTCGCACTGCGGAATGCATACGCTGGGAAAAGTCCTCTTCGCGGCGGAAAAGCCGGAAAGCGGAAGCTTCACGGTCAACGGAAAGACGCCGGCCAATGAAGCGGAAGCCATGAAGGAAGGCATCGGCTATGTGGCCAAGGACAGAGACAGCGAATCTCTCTGCCTGGAAGCCAGTATCAAAGATAATATCGCCATTGCCGGTCTCGACCGCTTCGCTGTAAAGAAACACTTCATCCTGCCGGGAAGAGAGAAGAGATATGTCGATGAACAGGTCTCCTCCCTCAGCATCAAATGCAATAACGCCGATCAGTATGTGAGTTCTCTCTCCGGAGGCAATAAACAGAAGGTGGCCTTCGGGAAGTGGATCGGCAGAGATTCTCAGATCCTCATCCTCGACTGTCCGACCAGAGGTGTCGATATCGGTGTCAAGCAGGCGATGTATCAGCTCATGTACAGGATGAAGAAGGAAGGAAAGTCGATCATCCTGATCTCGGAAGAGATGGCGGAACTCATCGGGATGTCAGACCGTCTCATCGTCATGAAGGACGGCAGAAAGATGAGCGAACTGCTCAGAAGCCCGGAACTCAGTGAATCCGATGTGATCGAATACATGATCTAGAGGTGTTCTATGAAAGATAAGAAAAACAATGTGCTGAAAGAAAGACTGCTCAATCTGGCACCGGTCATCGGCCTGCTGCTGATGCTGGGAGCCTTCCTGGCTGTCGCTGTAGCCAAGGATGTCAATCTCTCCTACAGCTTCAAGAATATCCTGAACCAGTCCATCATCACGATGGTGGTTGCTACCGGGGCGATCTACATCTATACACTGGGATCCTTCGATATCTCCCTGGGTGCTTCGATGTGCGTGAGTGCCCTGGTCGGAGCCATGGCCTACAACAAAACCGGCTCCCTGATGGTGATGCTGGCGGTATGTGTAGGCTGCGCGATCCTGATCTCCCTGATCTCTTCAGTCCTGGCCTCCGTCTTCAACCTCCCGGTCTTCGTCACGACGATCGCCATGCTGTCTCTCCTCAATGCCCTCGTTCTGGTGCTCATCCGCATGAACAACACCGGTGATGTCATCCAGATCCCGGCTCCGGCTGTCAAGGGGATCAACACGGTCTTCTTCAAGCTCCTGGTACTCATTCTGTTTACCGCTGTCTGTGTGCTGAGCTTCAACTATATGAAACTGGGCAGACAGGAAAAGTTTGTCGGCGGCAATCCACTCTGTGCCAAACTGACCGGTATCAACGCCAAGAAGCTCTCCATCATCGGCTTTGTGATGGCCGGTATCGGGGTAGGCCTGGGTGCCTTCTTAACGATCACCTACGCACCGACTCTCTCCCGCAATACGGCCAGCAGTGTCGGCATGGATGTCATCATCTCCATCGTCTTCGGCGGCATGCCGGTAAGCGGCGGTGCCAGAAGCCGTATCTATTCCGCCATCGTCGGAGCTCTGTCGATGACGCTTCTCTCTCAGATCATGCTGATGTTCAATCTCAATTCGGGCATCGGCCAAATGGTAAAGGCAACAATATTTCTCCTGGTCGTCTATGTATCGATGTTCAATAACAGGAAAAATATTTTACCGAGATAAATTGCTAAGAATAGGAGGAAAAAATGAAAAAATTCTTAACAGTACTGCTTTCTCTCCTGATGGTCTTCTCCCTGGTAGGATGTTCGGGAAACAAAACCCCGGAAGAAAAAGATCCGACTGCCGAGACTGTCAAGATCGGTGTCCTGGTCTCTGATACGACCAGTGCCGAAGCTCTGGCTTTCCGTTCCTACTATGAGAACTACATCCAGAAAGTCTATAACGTGGAATTCATGTATTCCGATGAACTGAGCGATGCCGCTGCTGAACAGAGCGCCATCGACAACTTCATCGCCAACAACTGCAAGGCGATCATCTCCTTTGCCTCTTCTGACCGTCCGGCTCAGATCGAGAAGTGTGAAACAGAAGGTGTCTACTATGCGGTAGCTACCGGTGTCCTCACTGATGAACAGTATGAACAGTTCAAGTCCTATGAGCACTATGTCGGTGCCATCGGACCGGATCTCGCTACGGAATATCAGGCAGGCCATGACATGGCCAAGTACTTCTTAGACAACGGCTATACGAAGTTCGGCATGTTCACAGGCGCTTCTGTCTACTTCACGGAAATGCACATCTACCGTGCAGCCGGTATGCTGGCAGCGATGTGTGATGCCGGCGGCGGCAACTACAAGGGTCAGACAGGCATGGGTATCGTCGGTCAGATCTTCCAGGACGGCGGCAATATCGATACCGGTGCTATCGGAACAGTTGAACTCAACGGTGTCGTTTCCGGTTATGACTTCGATGATGCCTGGTTCGGCAAGCTCGCGGCTGTCGCCAACGATGAAAACGTCGAAGCCCTGCTCGCTGTCGGTTCCGGTCAGGTCACCTTTGCGGGATTCAAGCCGGAAGGCAAGGTCTTAGGCGATATCGACTGCTACACAGCGGATTCCGTCGGTCTGATGGAAGCCGGTACTCTGAACTATCTCGCCGGCAAGTTCTCTGCTTCGATCGGTCCGATCTTCGCAGCGACATTATCCGCTGTCTATGGCCAGCCGATCAGAGACAACGGCAACGCTCTCGCTCTGTCTCAGGGCTACTGGGTCGCTACTACCGCGGAAGATGCCAAGAAGTACTTCGAAGTTGACTCTTCCACCGAAAACCCTGCTTACACCAAGGAAAAACTCGATACGCTCATCGGCGCTTCCTATGAAGATTTCGCCAAGTTCGTATCTGCCTATTCTTTTGAAGAAATCCAGAAATAATAGAGAGATCCTCTAAGAGGTAACGATTATGAAAAACGGAAAGAAGCTGCTGGGAACCATCATCATTCCACTGATCGTGTTTTCCGTATGCATGCTGATAGGAAGCCTGAAAGGCGTCATGCTGTTTGATTCACAGCTGAGCTGGACGACATTTGTCCGGGCCATCACCAATGTACTGCTGGTGACCTTTGCCCTGTCGATCAATCTGAATTCGGGAAGATTCGACTTTTCGATCGGATCCATCGCGCTCCTGTCTTCGATCATCAGCTCCTCGATCACCCTGAAATACGGACTCGGTCCTGTGGCGATGCTGCTTCTTTCCGTTTTCTTCGGAGCTCTTCTCGGCTTCATCTCAGGAGCTGTCTACGTGTCCGTCAAACTGCCGCCGATCATCGTCTCGCTGGCGATAGCTCTCTTCTATGAAGGGCTCTCCTTTACCCTGACAGGAGGACACGGCGTCTCCTTCGCCAGCAATGCTGATCTCCTCGGCTTCGCGACCATCCGGAACTATCTGATCATCATCGCGGTCTCCTTAGCGCTGATGATCCTCATATTCGACCACACGAGATTCGGCTACGAATACAAGGCGCTCCTCTCCGGTCAGAAGGTCGCTGTCAACACCGGTATCAAAGAGATACCGAACGCTCTGATCTGCTACACCATCGCAGGTCTTCTGATGGGTGCCCAGGGCTTTGTCTCTGCCACCAATAACGGCTCGATCACGATGTCCTTGAACTTCGGATCCATTTCCCCGATGTTCATGGCCTTCTTACCGATGTTCATCGGCGGATTCATCGGCCGTTTCACCAACGACAAACTCGGCTATCTTTTAGGAGCGGTCAGCTCCGGTCTCATCTCGCTGACCTATGTGAGACTCAATGTCTCCTCCTCCACACAGCAGATCATCTCCGCTCTGCTGATGGTCGCCTTCCTGATCTACCTGAACAACGAAGGAAAGCTGAAGTCTCTGTTTGTCAGAAAGAAATAAACCTGAATTAGAAAGAAACATAGAGGTCAACTATGATCAGCTATAAAGAAAAACCGTTCTGCCTGAACGAAGAAGATATCGAATGGGTAGAAAAGACCTATGCCTCGATGAGCATTGAAGAGAGGATCGGACAGCTCTTCTTTCCGATCGGCTATTCTTCCGATGAGAACTATCTGAAGTTCGCGATGCTTTCCAAGCATCCGGGCGGCATGCTGTTCCGCATGGGAAAGAAAGAAGAAATGAAGAAGGCCTATGCCTTCCTGCAGAAGGAATCGAAGATCCCGATGTTCTTATCGGCCAACCTCGAAGCCGGAGGCGACGGGATCATAGAAGAGGGCACTTCCTTCGCCAAGCCGATGCAGATCGCTGCCACCGGCGACAAGAAGAATGCCTACCGTCTCGGAAAGATCTGTGCCAGAGAGGGAAAGGCCGTCGGCTGCAATTACGCCTTCGCGCCGATCGTCGACATCGACAAGAACTTCCGAAACCCGATCACCAATGTCCGCACTTTCGGAAATGATCCGGATATGATCATCGAATATGCGGGAGAATATATCAGAGCCTGCGAAGAAGAGGGGATGCTGACATCCATCAAGCACTTCCCGGGAGATGGCGTCGATGAGTGCGATCAGCACATCCTGACATCCGTCAACTCTCTTTCGAAAGAAGAATGGGATGACAGCTACGGAAAGATCTATAAGACCCTTATTGAAAAGGGTGCCCGGACCGTCATGGTCGGTCATATCGCCTTGCCTGCCTATCAGAGTGAAGAGGAAAAGTACCTGCCGGCCAGTCTTTCAAAGGATGTCCTGCAGGGTCTGCTCAGAGAGAAACTCGGATTCAACGGGATGATCATCTCCGATGCCACACCGATGGTCGGCTTCTGCTGTGCCATGGAGAGAAGGGAAGCGGTACCGGCAGCCATCAACGCCGGCTGCGACATGTTCCTCTTCAACAAGGACTATGACGAAGACTATGCCTTCATGATGGAGGCGTATCAAGACGGCCGTCTTTCGGAAGAGAGACTGGAAGAAGCCAACAAGCGCATCCTGGCCACCAAGGCTTCCATGGGACTTCACAAAAAGGACAATATGCCGTGTGCGGACTATGAGAAGTATATCCACTGTCAGGAACACGAAGAGTGGACCAGAGAGTGTGCGGATGAGGCCGTCACGCTTGTCAAGGACACTCAGCACCTGCTGCCGGTCGATCCGAAGAGACATCACCGGGTCCTCTATGAGATCCTAGGCGACTGTGCTTCCAATGAGAGAGTCACGAAGAGATTCTTCGAGAAGATGGAAGCCCTCGGCTTTGAGATGATCCCGTATGAAAGAGAAGTCTTCGACTTTACCAAGCCTCTGCCGTTTGACAGCGTCAGGACCTTTAAAGAGAAATACGTTCTCGTCCTCTATGTCGGCAATATCGAGAATGCTTCCAACAAGACCACCAACCGTATCAACTGGTATACGCTCTTCGGTCTGGGAAACAACATGCCGTGGTTCGTAAAGGAAGTGCCGACGCTCTTCGTCTCGCTTCAGAACCCGTATCACCTGCTGGATGTGCCGATGATCCAGACGTATATCAATGCCTACTCCAACCACGATGAAGTGATCGACGCGGTCGTGGAGAAGATCTGCGGCAGGAGTTCTTTCAAGGGAAAAAGTCCGGTCGATCCGTTCTGCGGAAAGGAGCAGCTCCGTCGGTGATGATCAGGGCATTTCTGTTTGACTTGGACGGCGTCATCGTCGACACCGCAAAATACCACTATATGGCCTGGAAGAGGCTCTCGGAAGAACTGGGACTCTCCTTCGACATCCGCGATAACGAAGCTCTCAAAGGTGTTTCGAGAAGACGTTCCTTTGAGATCATCCTCGGGATCAACGGAAAAGAGATGAGCGACGAGGAGATAGAAGCCTGCTGTCAGAAGAAGAACGATTACTATCTGGAATACATCTATCAGCTGAAGAAGGAAGAGATCCTTCCGGGTGTCACGGATTTCATGAAGGAAGCTTCTTCTCTCGGCTACAAGATCGCTCTGGGTTCCGCCAGTAAGAACAGCCGGCTGATCCTGGAAAAACTGGAGATCACGCCGTATTTCGATGAGGTCATCGACGGGACGAAGGTCTCCAAGGCGAAACCGGATCCGGAAGTCTTCCTGAAAGGCGCGGAAGAACTCGGTGTGAAGCCGGAAGAGTGCATCGTCTTCGAGGATTCCCTCGCCGGCATCATGGCTGCCAGAAAAGGGCATATGAAATCGGTAGGCGTCGCCAATCCGGAAGTGGAAGACTGCTGCGACTATTTCATCAGCGGTTTTTCCGGAGCGGATGTGCGCGTGCTCGTAAAGAAAGTATCGGGAGAATGAGATGGAAAATGTAGAATTCTGCAGAAAAGCAGATCAGCTGAAACCTGTGCTGTATAAAGAAGAGATCGATTTTCCCGGCAGTGAAAAGATCCTGAAGGAAGGGGAAGAGATCATCTTCGATCTCGGGAACCACTATGTCGGTCATGTCGATATCGACTTCGGAACTGTGGGACGTCATCCGGATGCCCCGTTATACTTCGAGATACAGTTTGCGGAGATCAAAGAAGAACTCTCCTATGACTCTTCCTCCTACCACGGCTGGCTTTCGAAAAGCTGGATACAGCAGGAGTACATCCATCTCGATAACCTGCCGGGGTCCATTTCTCTTCCAAGACGCTATGCCTTCCGCTATGTCAGGATCCGCGTCCTTTCCACTTCTCCAAACTACGATGTCTATATCAAAGGACTGCGCGTCCACAGTGAGACGAGCGCAGATGATAAGAAGGTGAAGAGATACTCCTGGAGCGAGAAAGACAGGCTCCTCGATGACATCTCGATCAGGACCCTCCGTTCCTGCATGCAGGAAGTCTTCGAAGACGGTCCGAAAAGAGACAGGAGACTCTGGCTGGGAGACCTGAGACTGCAGGCCCTGGCGAACTATGAGACCTTTCAAAACGATGATCTCGTAAAACGCTGCCTCTATCTCTTTGCGGGACACCCGTTGGAAGAGGGACGCCTTTCCTCCAATATCTTCCTTTATCTAGAAGAAGAGGCTGACGATCAGCCGATGTTCGACTATGCCCTGTTTTTCATCGATACCTTATGGGACTACTATAGCCATACCGGCGACAAAGAGACGCTCGAAGAGCTCTATCCAACGGCTTACAGGCAGTTTGTCCTTTCTTCCTCCTGCATCGATGAAAATGGCAGCGTTGATGAGGCAAAGGCAGGACGGGTCTTCGTCGACTGGAACTTCGAACTGGACAGGAACGTCTCCGCCCTGGGCATCTACATCTACGCTCTGAAGGACCTTCTGAAAATGGCCCGTGAGCTGAATAAGGATACTAAGGCGATCGAAGATGAGATCGCCAGGAGAAGCTTAGATGCCTTAAAACTCTATGACGAAAGGGAAGGCTTCTTTGTGAGCGGGGAGAAAAAACAGATCTCCTGGATGTCGCAGATCTGGATGATCCTCTCCGGTGTCATAGACGAGGAAAAAGGCAATGCCGTTCTTGAGAGACTATCTAAAAGAAAAAACGCTGTCGGGATGAACAGCCCGTATGCCTATCACCATTACATCCAGGTGCTCATCGATCTGGGAAGGAAAGAAGAAGCCTATCAGAAGATGCACGAGTACTGGGACGGCATGATCGAAAGGGGAAGCAGCACCTTCTGGGAACTCTACGATCCAAAGGATCCGGTAGCTTCACCATACGGCGGTCTCGTCGTCCACAGCTTCTGCCATGCCTGGAGCTGTACACCGGCCTACTTCCTCAGGAAGTACTTCAAAGACAAAGAGATCAGGGACTGAAAAGTCCTTTTTCTTTAAAGATGGTATGATGGAAGGGAGGTGAGAATATGAATGTGGCGATACTGGGGACGGGACTGATCGTTCCATCCTTTATCCAAAGCGCAGGATCCCTTCCGGAGGTCCATATCAGAGCTCTCTGGGGAAGGAATATCGAAAAGGCAAAGGTATTTGAAAAAGAGGCGGACTACATCACCGATGACCTGGAAAGGGTGCTGTCTGATGAAGAGGTCGATGCGGTCTATGTCGCACTGCCGAATTCGCTTCATTTTGAATATGCGAAGAAGGCTCTTCTGCATGGCAGGCACGTCATGGTGGAAAAGCCGTTCTGCACCTCTTTGAAACAGACGGAAGAGCTCATAAGACTTTCCGAGGAGAGGAACCTTCTTCTCTTTGAGATGAACATGATCCACTATCTTCCGACTTATCAGTTCGTAAAGGAGAACAGGGAGAAACTGGGAAGGATACGTCTCATCAACGCGGCGACCTCTCATTACTCCCGACGCTACGATGCCTTCCGGGAAGGGAAGATCCTTCCTTCTTTTGACCCGTCTTATGCGGGAGGCGCCCTCAATGACTTAGGCGTCTATCCTGTCCACTACATCACCGGATTATACGGAAGACCGGGTAAGACTCTCTATTACGCAAACATCGAAAAGGATGTGGATACCTCCGGTGTCCTCGTTCTGGAATATGAAGACTTCAAAGCTTCGATCTCGCTTACCAAGGACGCCTCCGGTCCAAGCTATCTCTCCCTGCAGGGAGAAGAGGGCTATGCGTATTGCCGGGGAGCCGTCAATCACTGCGAGAGAGAAGATATCATTTTACGAAGCGGCGAGAGATACAGCCTGGAAGCCGATAAGACGGTCCCGCTCATGACCTATGAACTGAGGGAATTCCTGAGACTCTTCATCGAAGGAGACATGGTCAGCTGCCGGAAACATCTGAAACAGACCCTCCTGGCAGAAAGCGTCCTGGAAGAGGCCAGGAAGTCGGCAGGACTGTCCTACTGATCATCCGGATATACCGTAAGAAACAAAAAAGCCCTTGAACAGGGCTTGTTTTTCAATGGTCCCCGAAGCCGGGGTCGAACCGGCATGGATTTCTCCACACGATTTTGAGTCGTGCGCGTCTGCCTATTCCGCCATTCGGGGATCGTTTTTTATTTTAGCGTAAAAGCGAATCAATGTAAAATAGGATTATGGATATAAAGGAACTGAAACTCACCCCGAAGAGAAAGGAGATCTGCGAGCGTCTGGAACTGCCTGACAGCGACGCGATCCTTTCCTATTATCCGTTTCGCTATGACTATCTGGAAGCGAAACACTATGAGGATTTCATGATAGGAGACAACGTCTGCTTTGAGGGGGAACTGATCTCCTCCCCGAGCACTTTCCGCTTCGGCCGGAACCGCTCTTCCACGAAGTTCCGCGTCCTCTATGAAGAGGAAGTCCTGGAGATCACGATCTTCAACCGTCCATGGGCCAGGAACCTCCACGTGAACCATCCGATCACCATCCTGGGAAAATACGAAGGACGAAATAAGATCGTTGCCACCAATTACTATGAAAAGCCGATCTCGGAAGTAGCCGGGATCATTCCTTACTATCCATTAAAAGAAGGCATCAATCAGAATGACATCCGCAAGCTCATCCAGTCGGTCTACCTGAAATGCGCCGGAGAACTGGAAGACATCATGCCGGAAAAATACCGGGAGGCTCATCATTTAGTTTCCTATCAGGAAGCGGTGCATGGCATCCACTTCCCGTCTTCCAAGGAAGAGCTGCAGAAGTCTTTAGCCAGACTCAAATACGAGGAATTCCTCCGTTTCTATACCTCGCTTCTTCTCATCAAGGGATCGGGGAATGAGACGATAAAGGAAAGAAAAGTCTTTGACCAAAGGAGGATCGAGGAGCTCATCTCCTCTCTTCCTTATGAGCTCACCGAAGACCAGGAAATATCTCTCAGGGACATCCTGAAGGATCTCTCCTCTGAGAAGATCATGTACCGTCTCCTGCAGGGGGAAGTCGGCTCCGGAAAGACCGCAGTCGCTCTGATCTCCTTATATGCGAACTATCTGGCCGGCTATCAGGGGGCTTTGATGGCTCCGACAGAGATCCTGGCCAGACAGCACTTCCTCTCCTGTGAAGAACTCTTACGACCGCTGGGCGTGAAGACTGTCGCTTTATACGGGGCCATGGAAAACAGCCGGGAAGTCAAGCGGATGATACGGGATGGTGAAGCGGATATCGTCATCGGGACACATGCGCTGTTTTCGGAAGATGTGGAATTCCGGAAACTGGGATATGTCATCGCCGATGAACAGCAGCGCTTCGGCGTGAAACAGAGAAAGAAACTGCGGGAAAAGGGAGAGAACACCGACTTCCTGCTGATGTCGGCCACGCCGATCCCGCGTACCCTGGCTTCCTCGATCTATGGCGATATGGACATCTCCACGATCATGACGATGCCGAAGGGCAGGAAGGGCTGTAAGACCTATCTCATCAGGAAGAACAGTGTCGTCGATATCCTGGGGGACATGAAGAAGACCCTGAAGGAAGGGAAACAGATCTATATCATCGCTGCCGCTATCGAGAAAAGCGACGGTTATAAGGCCAAGGATGTCGAAGGTCTCTACGAAAGCCTGAAGGAAGTGCTGCTGCCTTACAGGACAGGTCTTTTACACGGCCGTATGGATGCGGATGAGAAGGATCAGATCATGAAGGCCTTCCGGGACAATGAAGTCCAGGTCCTCATCTCGACGACAGTCGTGGAAGTCGGTGTCAACGTGCCAAATGCGACGATGATGATCGTCTATGATGCGGACAAGTTCGGCCTCTCCCAGCTCCATCAGTTAAGAGGAAGGATACAGAGAGGAAGCGAAGAGGGGATCTGCTACCTTCTCACTTCATCAAAGGAAGAATCCTCTTTGAAGAGACTGCAGGTGCTCACAGAGACCAATGACGGCTTTAAGATCAGCTATGAAGATATGAAGCTGCGAGGCCCGGGAGACATCCTCGGGACAAGACAGAGCGGCCTTCCGACCCTGGTGCTCGGAGACCTTCTGAATGACACCCGTTTCATCGATGCGGCCAGGAAAGACGCTGCTGAGATCATGGAAAATAAGGACCTGGAAGCCAACCGGATCTTCCTCGGGAAAATCGCGGAATCCGCCGCGAAAAAGGTCATCGACTAGAGTATAATAAAGCCATGAATATATTCGAATTTCTAAAGGAAAAAGGGATCGCCTATCACAATGAAGAACTGATCGATCAGGCTTTTACCCATTCTTCCTATGTCAATGAACATAAAGGCAACCACGGGGACAATGAACGTCTGGAGTTCATGGGCGATGCGGTACTGCAGATCTATTCCGCCAAGCGTCTCTATGATATCCAGCCGCCTCTGAAGGAAGGCTTCATGTCTACCCGCAGATCCAACCTCGTCTCGGAAAAGGCTTTAGCCCAGATCGTAAGGGAATTCGGACTCAACGAATATCTCAAGCTGGGAGCCGGCGAAGAGAAGACCGGCGGCAGGAACCGGGATTCCATCATCTCGGACATGTTTGAAGCCTTTATCGGCGCTGTCTATCTCGACACCGATATCGACAATGTCTTCAAGCTCCTCGATCTCTTCATGATGAAGCACATCAAAGAGATCGATGAATCCGTCTATGACTACAAGACCAAGCTGCAGGAATACGTCCAGGCTGATTCCCGCAAGTCCATCGAATACGAACTCATCTACGCCAAGGGTCCGAGCAATCATCCGGAATTCAAGGTGGCTGTCAAGATCGACGGACTCATCTACGGCTACGGCATCGCCTCTTCCAAGAAGGAAGCTCAGAAGAATGCCGCGAAAGAAGCACTGGAAAAAATGGCACAGTAATATGTTCGATATCACAGAACTGTTTGAAAGAAAAGAATACAGCGAAGACAAACGCTCTTGTTTCGAAGGTTTCAAGGTCGTCGATGCGATCCTTCACAAGAGCAGCGGACTGGTCATCCTCAAGATCGAGAATGACCGTCTTTTACCATACCGTCAGTTCAAGGATCTGGAAGAGTACTTCCATGAACTGGGACTCGACAATCTGCGTCTTTACTTCAAGGTGAAGGATCAGGAATTCCCGATCAAGGAGATCAACAACTACCTCAAGGATTTCTCCTCATCCTCTTCCCGTTTCCGGCTGTGTGTGCCGGTACTGGAAGAAGGGGGATTCTCCCTGGTGTA
>JAFOMB010000235.1 GCA_017419065.1 Erysipelotrichaceae bacterium
AGCGGCTTCTCCGGCATCTCAAGACTTTTATCCGACCTCTGCCGGGATTTTCTGCATTTTGACCTGCCGTTCTACATCCCGTATCTCATCCTGAACATCATCGCCATCCTGCTCGTCTACAAAAGCATCGGCCACCGTTTCACGATCTATTCGCTCATCCAGGTCATCACGGTATCTGTCTTAACGACCTATCTGAAGCCTTTTACGATCGTCGATGACATGCTGCTGGTCTCCGTCTTCGGCGGCATCATCAACGGCTTCGGCATCTCCTTGGCCCTGCAGCACAATTCCTCGAGCGGCGGCACTGATTTCATCGCCATCTACGTCTCGAATAAATACAAGCGTTCGATCTGGACGGAGATCCTGGCCTTCAACGTCTGTGTCCTGATACTGGCCGGGCTCGTCTATGGCTGGGAGAGGGCTCTCTACTCGATCATCTACCAGTACTGTTCCACAACGGTCATCTCTCACTTACACAAGAGATACACCCATGAGACGATCACCATCATCACTAGGAAACCGGAGGAAGTCATCCATTCCATCCTCTCCAATACCAGACACGGCATCACCGTGACCCAGGCGAAAGGGGCCTATCTCAAACTGGATGAGACGATGTTATATATGGTCGTCAACTCCTTTGAGACCAACGATGTCATCCGCTCCGCATTAAAAGAAGACCCGAAGGCCTTCATCAATATACAGGATTCAAAATCGGTCATCGGCAACTTCTATCAGAAGCCGCTCGATTAAAACTGCAGTCCGATCTTCTTCTTCACATCAGCCACTGTCGCATCCGCGATCACAGCGGCTTTTTTAGCGCCTTCCGCCATGACTTCCTCGAGGATACCGCTGTCCAGGACTTCCTGGTATCTCTTCTGGATCTTCTCGAGTTCCGCGCAGACGACATCGGCGACATATCTCTTTAAGGAGCCGTAGCCCTGATCCTTGAATTCTTCGGCGATCTCTTCCATCGAGCGTCCGCTGAGAGAAGAGGCGATCTCGATGAGGTTGTATAAGCCCGGCTGATTGACCTTATCCAGCTGTACGGCACCGACAGAGTCTGTCACTGCCGACATGATCTTCTTTCTGGCAGCCTTGAGGTCATCTAAAAGATAGATACAGCCCTTGTTGGTCTCATCGGACTTGGACATCTTCTTGGAAGGATCGGAGAGGGACATGATACGGGCACCGACTTTCTGGACAAGCGGTTCCGGCATCTTAAAGGTCTCCGTGTATTTATTGTTGAATCTGGCAGCGATATCTCTGGTCAGTTCCACATGCTGTTTCTGATCATCGCCGACCGGGACATAATCCGGATTGTAGAGAAGGATATCGGCGGCCATCAGACATGGATAGGTATACATGCCGGCAGAGATATTGCCTTCATTCTTGGCCATCCTGTCCTTGAACTGGGTCATGCGGTTGAGTTCGCCCATATAGGTGTAGCAGGAAAGGATGTAGCCTAATGTCGCATGGGCCGGGACATCGGTCTGAAGGAAGATCGTCGACTTCTTCGGATCAAGACCGCAGGCGATGTATAAAGCGACGGCGTCTTTCAGGTTTTTTGAAAGCTGTGCCGGATCCTGATATTCCGTGATGCAGTGCAGATTGGCGATAAAGACGATCATCTCATAATCGTCCTGATAGCGGACAAAGTTGCGCAGGGCACCGATATAGTTGCCCAGGGTAAGGGATCCTGTCGGCTTGATGCCGGAAACCATTCTCTTCATACATACCTCCTGAAAATAAAAAAGCAGCCCATGGGACGAATTGCTCCGTGGTGCCACCCAATTTCATCCTTTCGGATCTTTGAACTATAACCCGTTACGAACCAGTTCACCAAAGAAGCTTCGGCAGTTTTCACCAGACACTGCCTCTCTACGCCAGTTCCTTCTTCAATTACTGTTCTTATCATACCTCTATGACATTTATTTTACAAATCAAAAATAGTATAATTACTTCGTCATGATCGTTATATACACATCCCCGGGCTGCGCTTCCTGCCGGAAGGCGAAGAACTACATGAAGGAAAACAAACTGGACTTCATCGAGAAGAACATTTTTCAGGTCATGCTGAATACCGATGAGATCCGCTATCTCCTGAAAAGAAGCGAGAACGGCACTGACGATATCATCTCCAAGCGTTCCAAGATCATCCAGGAATCCAAGGTCGATATCGAATCGATGTCCGTCGATGATCTCGTTCATTTCGTCGTCGAGAATCCTTCTGTCTTAAAACGCCCGATCATCATCGATGACAAGAACATGCAGATAGGCTATGACGCCGAAGAGATCGATGCCTTCAAGAAGAATACGCTCCGCAAGCTCTCCATCAGCTGTGATAAGAGCTGTCCTCACTACCGCAGCTGCGGCTCCTTAAAGGAGAGCGCATGAAGGTCCTGGTAGGACTCTCCGGCGGTGTCGATTCCGCAGTAGCTGCCTATCTTCTCAAAGAGCAGGGACATGATGTCACCTGCTGTTTTATGCGTAACTGGGATTCCGCTCTCAATAACGATACATTAGGGAACAGTACATTAAACAATGACATCTGTCCTCAGGAGGAAGACTACAACGATGCGAAAGCGGTAGCTGATTCATTGGGACTGACACTGCTCCGCTCAGACTACATCGAAGAATACTGGAATGAAGTCTTCTCCAATTTCATCGAAGAATATGAAAGAGGACGTACCCCGAATCCGGACATCCTCTGCAACAAATACATCAAGTTCGATCACTTCCTCGACTTCGCCAAGAAGAAGGGTTTTGAAAAGATCGCTACCGGCCACTACTTCAAGTCCGTAGAAGAAAACGGCGAGATCCGCTACTACAAGGCTTATGACAGGAACAAGGACCAGTCCTACTTCCTTTCGCAGGTCAAAAAGGAATCCCTGGATTACTGTCTTTTCCCGCTGGGAGATATCTGTAAGGATGAAGTGAGAAAGATCGCTTCTTCCTTAGACTTGACCATTGCGGAGAAGAAGGATTCTACCGGTATCTGCTTCATCGGCGAGAGGAACTTCCGGGAATTCCTGAAGAACTACATCCCGATGAAAGAAGGAAATATCATCGCCATCGATACGAAGGAGATCATCGGCAGACACCAGGGGGTCTTCTACTATACCATCGGCCAGAGAAAGGGCTTCGGCGTCGGCGGCAACCGCGGACCGTATTACTGCGTCGGCAAGGATGTCCAGCGCAACGAGCTCTATCTGACTTCTGTCACAAACGATCACTATCTCGATTCCGACAGTGCCCTGATCAAGGAGATCAACTGGATCAGACGGCCGGAAGAGGGGAAGAAACTCCAGGTCAAGTTCCGCTACCGTCAGGCAGATCAAGAAGTGACCATCCATCATATAAACGAAAATGAAGCACTGCTTTCCTATCCGCAGTTCATCAAGGCCGTCACACCGGGACAGCAGGCTGTCTTCTACGACAACGATGAATTCCTGGGCGGAGGTGTCATTGAGAATACCTATCTGAACGGGGAAGACGTCCATTCTTCCCTGATCGAAAGGATACACCATGGATCATGAGATGATCGATACGCTCACCGGGACATTCAAGCATATCATCTACCGTTCCGAGAGCTATATGGTAGCCAGATTTGAAAGTGAAGAAGGACTGATCACTGTAACCGGGCCTTCTTTTGACATTGAGAAGGGGACACGCTACGAATTATCCGGTTCCTATGTCGATCATCCAAGATACGGCTTCCAGTTCCAGATACTCAAAGTAGAAAAGGCGCTGCCGAAGGTGAAGGAAGATATCATCTCCTTCCTCTCCTACAAGCTCATCAAGGGCATTGGAAAGAAGGCGGCCGAGAAGGTCTATGACGCCTTGGGCGATGAGACGCTGAAGATCCTCAAGGAGGACACTTCTGTATTACAAGGGATCGATCTTACGATGAAGCAGATCCTCTCGATCGAAGAGGGCTTTGCGTCCATGCAGGACCCGGAACACGAGATCCTCTTTGAACTAGTCTCCCACGGTTTCAACAATCTCGAAGCCCAGCGCATCTTCTCCAGGTTCAAGCTGGCGACGATCGAAGTCGGGGAAGAGAATCCGTTCCGCTACTACAACGATGTCTACGGAATGCCGTTTGAAAAGGTCAAACGCTATGCCTATACCGTCGATTTTGAAGATAAGGAACTCAAATATCAGGAGAGCTATCTCTTCTACCTCTTTACCGATTTCTGTTTCCGCAGCGGAGATACCTATCTCGAGAAACAGGATCTCCTTGTGCTGCTGCAGAAAAACGGACTGTCTCTCATCGAAGAGGCCTTTGAGTCAGCCCTTACCCATAACTATCTCATTGATGAAGAGGGCAGGATCTATCTCTTCAACGATTATCAGAATGAACGCTTCATCGCCGATTACCTCTATCACTTCCCGAAAGGCGATCTTCTGGAAAGAGAAGAGATCGAAGAGGGGATCCGGGCCAGTGAATACACCAATTCCATCGGTTATGACAAGGCACAGAAAGAGGCCATCGCCTCCTTCTTCCTGCATCCTGTCTCCATGATCGTCGGCGGTCCCGGTACCGGCAAGACCACGATCGTGAAAGCCATGGTGGAACTCTACCGCGATCTCTTCCCGTTCAACAACATCATCGTCATCGCGCCGACCGGACGGGCTGCCAAGCGCATCACCGAGATCTGCGATGTGGAAGCCAAGACCATCCATTCCTTACTCCGCTGGAACAAGGAAGCCAATACCTTCGTCTATGACATAGACAATCCGGTCCTCTATGACGCTGTCATCGTCGATGAGTTCTCCATGGTCGACCAGGATCTCTTCGCCTCCTTATGCAAGGCCGGAAGCCGTTTCAAGAAGCTCTGCCTCATCGGAGATGACAACCAGCTGCCGTCCATCCGTCCGGGATCGGTATTACGCGACCTCGTAGAATCCGAACTCTTCCCGGTATCCCACTTATCTGTCAACTACCGTCAGAACGAGGGAAGCGAGATCATCGATCTCTCTTCTTCGATCATCTCCGGTTCCTTTGATCTGACTTCCTATCATAAGGACATCACCTTTATCGAAAACCGCATCTCCCATGAGGACCTGCTTTCTCTGATAAACCAGGATCTCAAAGAAGGCTATGAGCTCGATGATATCCAGATCCTCACACCGATGTATAGAGGTGACTGGGGCATCGACAATCTGAACATGCTCTTACAGAACACCTATAATCCGCGCTCTATAGATAAAGCCGAACGCAATTCGGGAAGGATGAT
>JAFOMB010000236.1 GCA_017419065.1 Erysipelotrichaceae bacterium
CATACTCCATCTGTATGGAACCGGACACCGTACCGATGTCCCCTTCTTCCGCCCGTACTTCTTTGATGACGATATTTCCGGAAGTGCTGCTGCACTCCAGATTCTCCAGTTCTCTTCTCGGCACATGGATCCGCACTTCTGCCTTTTCATATCTTCCGAGATTCATCAGGAAGATCCTGTTCCTCTTCTGAGAGATGTCCAGGACGCCATTATGGCAGTCGATCTCGAGATTGTTATGGGCATCCGCATCGTAATCGATGATGACTTTCTCGCCTTCTGTCGGAAGGATGGAGACATCATAGGAGACGACTTCCACACAGATCTCGCTGATATTGTCAAAGCCGTTCCTGTCTATGGAAGTCTTTTTCTTTTCTTCCTTTTTCTTTCCGGTACTCTCATCGCACAGCATCGCTGCTGTCTCTACCGGATCCCCGAGATCCTCGGCGATCTCTTCTTCGCTCTCCCCGATCTCTCTACGATCCGAGATCATCTCCCGGAAATAGGACATCGTATCTTCGACATCCGGGTAATCTCTTCTGCGCAGTTCTTCTTCCAGTATTTTCAGATATTCTTCGATCATCATATTTTTCCTCACTCGCTTTTCTTTGCCTCTTTCACAATGAACTCATAGATCTTCATGACATCCATGAAATCTACCAGATAGTCTTTGATCTTCTCCTTCCCCTCTTCAGTGATGTGATAGAACTTTCTCAGTCTTCCGTTATGTTCCACTGAATAGGAAGTAAGACAGCGGTTATTCTCCAGACGGCGCAGGATAGGATAGAGCGTCGATTCCGAGATGTCCACGACACCGTCCAGTGTCTGGATGATCTTGTATCCATAGGAATCTTCCTTCAGTAAAGAAGCCAGGACACAGACATCCAGGATCCCTCTTTTCAGCTGTACATCCATCTGATTACCTCCTCATACATAATACTATGCCTTGTATAGTATTATGTCAAGCATATGATAAGATTCTTTTCCCTCTAGACCGAATAAAAAAATCTATGATATACTTGTAAAGGTCTCCTAAAGAAGATCTGCCAACTTAGCTCAGCAGGCAGAGCAACGCACTCGTAACGCGTAGGTCAACAGTTCGATTCTGTTAGTTGGCACCATTCAACAATAAAAGCCCTTCAAGGGCTTTTTTCATTTATTCTTCTTTCTAAACAGCGGATGTCCCAGTATCACTTCGATCTGTTCCTTCAGGAAGAAGATCAGGAAGAGGACAATCAGTACGATCAGGATCGCTTTCCATCCTGCTGCAGGGATCATCGGGACATATCTTCTCAGCAATGAGGAAAGCTGTTCTTCAAACAGCAGGAAAAGTCTGACCCAGAGATAGATGCTGACAGCGGCCAGGATGATCCGGAAGACAGCACCGGATACGGTGAACAGTTTACTGGTTTTCTTCGTATTGCTCATATAGCTATTATATCCTTTAAGGTTTGCTTTGTATTAAGAGAAACTTACATCGGTCCTTTATCGATAAGGAAGCTCTTATACTCTTTGAAACGGCACTTCCACGGAGAGATCAGCCCTTCCGATTCGCCATTGAAATGACGGAATCCCTTATTGGAAGAAGAGATCGAAGGCCACTTCGGCAAGCCTTCTCCGTTTGGATCCAGAGTTTTCACGAAGTTTGCGACATAGTTTATCATCTGATCCTTGAGATCGTAGTCCTTCTTTTCAAACGGACGCCAGGAGCGTTCCATATTTCCAAACATATACCAGAGATCAGAACCGTGGAAGGCCTTGAAACGCTTTCCCGGCAGTTCTCTGTCAAAGAAGTAGCCGTAGACCGGAGAACCGTTATTCTTCACATGGAGCTTTGCCCAGGAATAGGACATGTCATAGATCAGATACGGCATGAAGTCCTGGGAAGTGACACCCATGATCATCGGGATATCGAGATAACTCCCCTCTTTGACAGCTTCCTGCGGGATCTTCGGAATGACGTCGCCGTCGATACCGGGCTGTACCGCATGGAGGTCATAAGGATCGCGGGATGTCTCGAACCAGGCATTCCAGATGACACCTGCCGGCAGTTTCCTGAACTCTTCTTCATCCTTCGCATCCGCCTTCTCCATGACCCTCTTCCAGAAAGGAAGGGATTCTTCTCTTGTCCAGGGTCTGGCGATCTTGGGCACCATGCCGCCGCCGGACATCGTGACAGCGCCTCTGATCAGACCTTCCAGTTTCTTCGTATAGAGGAGGTCCATGATCGACATGGCTCCGGCTGACTGTCCCATGAGGACGATCTTCTCCGGGTCGCCGCCGAAAGAGGCGATGTTCTCTTTGACCCACCTGATGCCCATAAGGATATCCTGCAGGCCGTAGTTGCCGCTTTCAAACAGAGAAAAGACATTGAGACGGTAGGAGAGGTTCACCAGGATGATCCCTCTTCTCGCGTACTCTGTACTTTCGCCATACGGCAGATCGCCGGCTGTCCCCGTCTCAAAACCGCCGCCGTGGACGAAGATGAGGACCGGATCGTGATCTGACTCTTTTCTTTCGATGATGTCGAGTCTCATCGGCGATTCTTCAAAGGTGAAGGTCTTCCCGCTGTAAAACTCCTTACTGTAGAAATCTTCTGCGCCTACCTTCTGTGTCCGGAAGGAACCGTATTGAAAACAGGCATACTCTTCCTTCTTAGAGGCATCATATCCCATGAAAGGAGGATAGGGTTCAGGCTTTTCAAATCTCCTGGTGACCGCGTAAGGGATCCCGGTAAAGATGAGGAATTCATCCTCTTCCCTGCCGATGATCTTTCCGCATTTTGTTTCGATGATCATACTTTCAGTATAGCGCAGAAAAAAAGCAGGATGGCTCCTGCTTAGCTGCGGCTCTTGTAGTCTTCGTCAGCTTCGGCTCTCCAGGCTCCGGCGCCCAGACAGGCTTCCACTTCCTCATCCTCCAGTGCGGTATTCATGAAGGTCTTCATGAAGCTCTTCACGCCTCCGAAGGTTGCGCTGATGCCCTTTCTGTCGTTGTGATAGTTGACAGCTCTGTCTTCGCGGATGCCGAAGGTCTTAGCCGTCTCTACCGCATCGATATTGGCACCCAAGAAGAGAAACTCCCAGTGACATTCCTTCTTCTGCGAGATCATTCTCTTGACCTCTTCGCTGGAATACTTCCGGGAGGCATTCTCCATGCCGTCGGTCATGATGACGAAGAGCGTTCTCTCCGGGACATCTTCCTTGCGGATGTAGCGGTGGATATCCGAGATGTGTTCGATCGTCTTTCCGATCGCGTCGATCAGGGCGGTGCAGCCTCCTACCTGGAAGTCTCTTCTTTCCATCTTCTTGACTTCCCGGATGTCGAGACGGTCATGGACAGTCTCATAATCGTCAGAGAAGAGGATCGTCGTGACGAAGCACTTCTCGGATGCTTCCTTCTGCTGTTCCAGGGTGGAATTGAAACCGCCTATGACATCTTCTTCTCTTCCGGACATCGAACCGCTGCGGTCTAAGATGAATACGAGTTCTGTGTTTCTGTTCATTTGTTTACCTCCTAAATAAAATGTGATCTTCTTTACGATCACATCTTATCGTTTCTAAAAGGAGGTATGGTCGCCTGCGATGCGACATCAGTAGCGGCGTAAAGTCTTCTGATCGAAATACAGAAGCGCTTCATCGACCAGATCGATATCATAGATCTTCTCTTCCAGGAAGTACTGGACGATGACATCGAACTTGGAGCTCTGCGATAAAGCATAACCGGCCTTTTTCAAAAGTTCCAGACTTTCTTCCTTGTCGAGTTCCAAAGCGAAACAGAAGGCCAGGACGGTCTCCTTGGAAGGACGGTAATCCTTATCAGAGCGGATCTTGGAGAAGTGACGGCGGTCGATGCCGGCTCTTTGATAGACAGAGACATCATCGAGTCCCTTTTCATCGATCAGGTGCAGGAGGGATTCGGAAAAGGAGAGATCGAGGTCCTTCAGCTTCTCCCGGAGGAACGGCGGGATCTCCGCGGTATCCTCTATCCCGGAAGGCGCATTGAGAGAGAAATAACCGGAGGCTTCTTCCTCTTCGTCCGCTTTGGAATACTCTGCTTCCTCCTCCTCTTCCTCATAGGCTTTTTCCGCCTTGAAGAAGGAAGCTGCCCCATAGGCATTCATCTTCGGCCTTGAGAAAGACGGAAGATGTGCGGAGAAGAGTTTTTCTTCTTCGACCAGGAGATGTTCCTGGATATAGGCCATTATATTCTGAAAGAGCTGTTCTTTGTTCATACTATTATCTTAACGTATTTTGAAGCGTGATAAAATCAAAGTGAGGATAAGCCTATGAACAGATATGATGAACTCTACCCGCGCCCGCTCTTACAGAGAGATTCTTTCTTCTCCCTGAACGGCGAATGGCTGTGCAATGATTCTCTAATTGAAGTCCCCTTCCCGCCGGAGAGCTCTTTATCGGGCTACTCGGGAAAGAAAGAGGAATTCTATTACCGGAAGGACTTTTCTTTACCGGAGGGATTCTATCGTGAAGATGACGAAGTGATACTGCACTTCGGGGCTGTCGATCAGCTTGCCTCCGTCACTCTCAACGATCACTTCCTTCTCTTCCACGAGGGAGGCTATACCCCTTTTGAGATCGACATCACCCCATATCTGAAGGAAGTCAATCACCTGGAAGTCTATGCGGTCGACCACCTGGAGACCTTCTATCCGTATGGAAAACAGACTCTCCATCCTCACGGCATGTGGTATACTCCGGTGTCCGGGATCTGGCAGAGCGTCTGGATCGAAGCCAGACCGAAGGACGGCGTGAGAAGTCTTTCTATCAAGACAGATGATAATCATCTGGAGATCGAAATAGAGACGGAGGCAGAAAAAGCGGAAGCCCTCCTGCATCTCCCTGTCAGAGACCTTAGAACTTCCTTCGAAGAAGGAAAAGTTGTCTTTGATCTGAGTGAGGTCCCGCATGAACTCTGGTCGACAGACCATCCTGTTTTATACGATCTTGAGATCGCCACCCCTTCCGAGACAGTAAAGTCCTACTGCGCCTTCCGGAAGATCGAAAGAAAGAAGATCGGAGGACATGAACGCCTCTTCCTCAACGGAAAACCGCTTTTCATCAACGGCCTTCTCGATCAGGGATACTGGAGCGACGGTATCTTCCTTCCGGAAGATCCGGAACAGATCGCAAAAGAGATCACTGCCGTAAAGGAGCTTGGCTACAACTGCTTACGCAAGCACATCAAGGCCGAGCCGGAGATCTTCTATCACGAATGCGATAAACAGGGCATCCTGGTCATGCAGGACATGATCAACAGCGGCGACTACTCTTTCTTCTCGGATACGATACTGCCGACTGTCGGGATTTCCCTGAACCGGGAAAAGATCGCCGATCAGAAGCGCTTCAACTTCTTCATCGACACCTCGAAGAAGATCATTGCGAGAGTAAGGAACCACCCATGCATCTTCGCCTATACGATATACAACGAAGGCTGGGGCCAGCAGGGTGCCTCCAGGGCCTATGAGATCCTCAGGGAAGAAGATCCGGAGCGCCTCTTTGACAGCTGTTCCGGCTGGTTTGAAACGGAGAAGAGCGACTTTGACTCCAAACACATCTACTTCAGAAACAAGGTCCTCAAGGGAAGAGGAAAACTGCTGCTGTTAAGTGAATGCGGCGGCTTCTCAAGACGGATCGAAGGCCACGCCGATAAGGAAAAGACCTACGGCTATGGGAAGACGGACAGCGAGGAAGCTCTGACGGAAGCCATCCTGTCCATGCATGAAAAGATGACGATCCCGTCGATCTATAATGGCCTCTGCGGTGTCATCATGACCCAGGTCAGCGATGTCGAAGAGGAGATCAACGGACTCTTCACCTATGACCGGAAGGTATGCAAGGTCAACAAGGAAAAGATCAGAGAAGCCAACGAAAGGCTTCAGAAGATCTATGAAGAAAGTATTGAAAAGGACAAACAGTGAGTTTGTCCTTTTTCTTAGAAGTATTTCTCTTTTCTCTTTTTCGCCTCGCCGATGATGTCAGGGTCTTCTTCTATCTTTAAATCAAGGCCCTTCAAGGCATCCAGCGCGGTATTCAAGTAGGTATCCGTGAGGAAGTCGCGGGGATCGTGGGCGTCGATGCCGATCATGATACGGCACTTCTTTTCCGCGAAGACTTCAAAGATATCTCTGACAGGATACGGGAGACGGCAGCCGTCTTCATAAGAGCGTATCCCGATCTTGGCACCGCTGCCGCAGTTGATCTCCAGAGGGATGTCATACTTTACCGAGAGATTGGCGATGTCTTCCGCCATCTTCCTAACAGATCTGTCTATCCTCGGATAGGAGAACATCGGCAGATCCGGATGGGCCAGACAGTCGCAGAGAGAATGGGAGAAGGCGTATTCGACGCGCTTCACGTATTCCCGGAGTTCTGCGGGATTGGTGAGAGTATAGACATCTTCCTTTCCGAAGACGAGGGAGTGCTGTCCCAGGATCATGTAGTCCATGCGCTCCCGGTATTCTTTTAAAAGATCCCATTTGGCGATATAGCACTCTGTCTCCAGTCCCAGGTAGATCTCGATCTCGTCTTTATAGCGTTCTTTCAAATCGTTTACAGAAGAGATGTAGTCTTCCAGATCTTCATAGTCCATGCGGATGCCGGGTTCCGAGACATCATAAGGCGCATGGTCGGAGAAGCCGAGCTTCTTCATGCCGGCGCTGATGGCTGCCTGGACGTAGTGTTCATCCAGACCGATCGCGTGACCGCAGCGTCTCGTATGCGTGTGATAGTTATTTTTTATCATCGTTTCCTCCTGTCACCATCTGCAGGAAAGAGTTCAGACGGGAATCAAAGACACTGGTGAAGACTTTCAGGAAACGG
>JAFOMB010000237.1 GCA_017419065.1 Erysipelotrichaceae bacterium
CGTTCCATCCAGGTCCATACCGACGGGATGTGCCACATGGATGCGGGAATGACCAGACAGGGATTGGAAGAGATGGGACTTGAAGATGTCGATGTGGCCTTCTTGGAGAACATCGGCAATCTCATCTGCCCGGCGGAATACGATACCGGGGCCAATCTCAAAGTCATGATCCTCTCCGTACCGGAAGGGGATGACAAGCCTCTGAAGTATCCATTGATGTTCAAGGAAAGCGATGCGCTGATCGTCTCCAAGATCGATGCGCTGCTGTACTTCAGCTTTGATATGGATAAACTGAAAGAGAGAGTCCGCTTCCTCAATCCGCATATCTCCATCTTCCCTCTTTCTGCCAAGACCGGTGAGGGAATGAAGGAATGGGAGGAATGGCTCCTGGAAAAAGTGAAGGAGTGGAAAGAATAATATGCATGAACTGGGGATCGTCACACATGTGGCGAAGACACTGGATGAACTCTCCAGGGAAAACCATCTGAAGAGGATCGGTTCCGTGACTCTGCAGGTAGGAGAAGTCTCCGGGATCATCACGGATTACTTCGTAGACTGCTGGAACTACTTCAAGGTGAGATATCCGGTCCTGAAGGATGCGGAGATGAAGCTGGAGACCACCAAGGCTGTCACCTTCTGCGAGGACTGCAAGCAGGAATACGAGACGGTGAAATACGGCAGGACCTGCCCGTATTGTCAGAGTGAACACACCTACCTGGTCACAGGAAATGAATGTGTGATCAAGGAGATCGAAGCCGAAGAAGAATAAAACAGGATCTAGGATCCTGTTTTTGTATAGGAAGTTTTTCCTTTGACGATAGTTCTGAGGACCCTGAAGTCCTTATCCAGGATGGTGATGTCCGCATCATAGCCCTCTTTGAGGATACCGATATGATCATTCAGCCCCAGCAGCCTTGCGGGATTGACGGAAGCGGCACGTACCGCTTTTTCTATAGGCACCCCGGCTTTGTTTACGAGAACAGCGATCCCTTCATTGATCTTCAGGATACTGCCGGCCAGGGTCTTCTTTTCATCGGTGAGATGGGCCGCTCCGTTTTCAATGAGGATCTTCTGACCACCGAAGAGGATGTCTTTTTCATCGATCCCTTTGATAGAGAGGGAATCGCTGATGAGGATGGCGTGATCAGAGTCCTTGCAGGAGAAGAAGAAGGAGAGGACAGACGGATCGACATGATGGCCATCCCCGATGATCTCACTGTAGAAGTCTTTATGATCCAGGGCGAAGTTGACGATACCCGGATCCCGGTGATGGAAAGCAGACTGGGCATTGAAGGTATGAGTGATGGAAAGAGCACCGTCTTCTCTGGCGCGGAGGCATTCCTCATAGGAAGCCGCACTGTGTCCGATCGAAGGGATGATGCCGTATTTACGCAGTTCTTTTAAGAGGAGGTGACCTTCATCCTTCTCCGGAGCTACTGTCATCAAAGAGAGAAGACCGTCAGCTTCTTTCGCGAATTCTTCCAGTAATGGAATAGACGGCGGGATGATGGCGTCTTTTGGCTGTGCTCCGGCTTTCGTGATATTCAGGAAAGGGCCTTCCATGTGGATCCCGACGATGCGGGCGCCGTCCTTCTGTACCTTATGGGCTTCTCTTACATTCTTCAGAGAAGAAAGGAGGATGTCCTTATGATCGGTGACCGTCGTCGGTAAGAAGGAGGTAACGCCTTCTTCCGGCAGTCTTTCAGCCCAGGAAAGCAGTTCTTCTATCGGGGAGGTATTGGTATCGACACCGTATCCTCCGTGTGTATGGATATCCAGGAAACCCGGCAGGATATAGGCATCGCCATAGTCTTCTTCATAAGAAGAGGAAGCAGGGAAAACCCCGGTGATCTTACCGTTTTCCAGTTCCAGAACAGCTTCTTCAAAGCCGTTTTCCAGATAGACTGCGGTACTTTTTATCCTCATAAGGTACACCTCCCGGTACTATACTCTCATTATAAAAGATTTGTCCGCCTTCAGAAAAAGGGATATAATGATGTGACAGTGAAAAAAGCTCTCTGCTGGGATATGCTTATGCATATGCTCTGTCTAAAGGAAAAGGCCGGTTACCCGGCCTTTTCTTGTGTCTCTTATTTGTTTTTGTTCAAGAGGATCTTGATGCCTCTCTTGGCGATGTTCGGCAGGATCGCTTTGAGTTTTCCGTTTTCAGCCGTATACATATCAGAAGCGTGCGGATGGTCTCTGGTGAGATGGATCGCATCGAATTCACATCTCGTCGTGCAGAGGCCGCATCCGATACATCTGTTCGTATCGACATAGGAAGCGCCGCAGTGGAGACATCTGTTCGCTTCGGCTCTGACCTGTTCCTCGGTGAGAGGGAGTCTCAGATCCTGATAAGTCTTTGCGGCTTCGCCCGGCTTCATGCCCGGTACCTGACGCTTGGCGTTGTCATAGGATTCGACCAGGATGTCATCTCTGTCGAGTTCCTTGAACTGACGGAGGTCTCTTCCGATCGTGAGGGACTGACCATAGTGGACGAAACGGTTGATGGAGACATAGCCTTCTCTGCCTTCCGCGATCGCATCGATGGCGAAGCGGGCACCCTTGGCGATATCGCCGCCGACGAAGATATCGGCTTCTCCGGTCTGTAAAGTAACAGGATCGCAGACAGCGGTGCCGTTGCCCTTGAGTTCGACCTTGGAACCGGCTAAGAGATCGCCCCAGACAGCCGCCTGACCAATCGATAAGAGGACGTGTTCACATGGAACAGTCTTCGTTTCATTTTCGTCATAGACAGGAGAGAAACGTCCGTCCTTGTCATAGACCTGTGTGCACTGCTTCATGACGATGCCGCAGATCTTTCCGTCTTCGACGAGGACTTCTTTCGGACCCCAGCAGTTCTTGATGATGACGCCTTCTTCTTTCGCTTCAGCGATCTCATCTCTGGCAGCCGGCATCTCATCCGGTCCTTCGAGACAGTACATCTCGACTTCCGTTGCCCCGGCACGTAAAGCTGTTCTGGCGACATCGATCGCGACATTGCCGCCGCCGATGACGACCGTCTTGCCGGAGAGCAGATGTTCATTGCCGTAGTTGACCTGCCGTAAGAAGTCAACACCGGAGAGGGCGAATTCCTCATTCGGGATATTGGCCTTTCTTCCTGCCTGTAAACCGATGGCGACGAAGAATGCCTTGTAGCCTTCTTTTCTCAGCTCATCGAGGGTGACGTCCTTACCGACTTCCACGCCGCATCTGATCTCAGCACCCATCTGTCTGATGACGTCGATCTCAGCTTCGATGACCTTCTTTTCCAGACGGAAGTTCGGGATGCCATACGTCAGCATGCCGCCCGGCTTCTCTTCTTTTTCGAAGACTGTGACCGGATAGCCCTGTTTTCTTAAATAGTAGGCAGCTGTCAGACCTGCCGGACCGGCACCGATGACAGCGATCTTATAGTCATCCCACTGTTCGCCTACGTCGTTGTAGCAGTTCGGGATATATCTCTTGTCCGCATCTAACTCTTGGGCGGCGATGAACTTCTTGATCTCATCGATGGCGACCGGTTCGTCGATCGTGCCTCTGGTACATCTGTCTTCGCATCGGCGGTTGCAGATGGCACCGCAGACAGCCGGGAACGGATTGTCCTGCTTGATGAGCTTGAGGGCATCCATATATCTTCCTTCGGAGGCCATATTGATGTAGCCCTGGACAGCCAGATGAGCCGGGCAGGCCGTCTTACACGGAGCTGTACCGGTCTCATAGACATTGATCTTCGCGTCTTCACGGAAGTTCTTGTTCCACTTGTCCGGTCCCCATTTCTTCGTATCCGGAAGATCGGTCATCGGATAGGTGAATTCCTGTCCGTTCTTATGGCAGAGCTTCTGACCTAACTTGGCAGCGCCTACCGGACAGACCTCGACACACTTGCCGCAGGCCACACACTTCTCTTTATCGACATGGGCTCTGTAGGCAGAGGCCGACATGTTCGGAGTATTGAATAACTGAGATGTTCTGATGGCGTTACAGGTACCCGGCGAGCAGTTGCAGATACCGACGATCTTGTCTTCGCCGTCCAGATTGGTGATCTGATGGACGAAGCCCTTTTCCTCAGCTCTCTGCAGGATCTCCATGACTTCATCATAGGTGCAGTATCTGGCGTCCTTATGGGATTCGACGAGGTATTCCGCCATATCCCCGACAGCCAGACACATCATGCCTTCGATGTCACCGACACCTTCGCCTCTCATTGCCTGCTGTCTTCTGCAGGAACACACATCGACACAGAACTTGTCATATTTGGATAACCAGTGGGACAGGTGTTCCACACTGACGGATCTCGATTCCGCTTCGATGGCTTTTTCGACCGGGATGACATGCATACCCAGACCGCCGCCGCCTTCCGGAACGAATCTCGCGACCTTTCCTACCGGTACGGAAGATTCATAGTTGAAGAAGGTAGCTACTTCCGGATGTTCCTTCAGCAGTGCTGAATTCATCATCATATATTCGCCGGAACCGACGACCCACTTCGGAATGAAGTACTGTCTCTGCTTGTCTTCTCTTTCTCTGTCGAATTCCATGAGACCGATCTGGCAGATGTGCTCTACGATCTTCAGTGCTTCTTCTTCGCTCATCTGGTTTCTCTGAGCGATCTCGGAGATCGTGACCTTATCGACTCTCTTCTTCTTGAATGTCAGCATCAGCTTGACTTCTTCCTTGGTGAGCAGTCTGTCCAGGATCCAGAAGTCCGGCATCCAGGTCTCAATGTCCTTGACACTGTGGACCTGGATATCATCCGTGATCATCGCAGCCAGCTGCTTGACCAGCGCTTCCTTTTCCGGATCGGTACAGACATAATCCTCATTGAAAAAGTCCTTTTCATTAAACATGTAATTTCTTAATTTTTCAGAGATCATATGATTGCTTTCTCCTTATCCTAGCGTCTATATTTTACTATAAAGACTTTAGGGAAATGAAGGGCTTTCCTTTCTTTCCGGCTATGAAAAGACAGTAACGGAGAATAGAGGGGTCCCGAGGGAAGATCACGGGCCATATTTCATTCTGCAGGCATGAAAAAAGACCTTTCTCTCTAAAGGTCTTTTACTTTGCGATGGTGCATCTGACAGGAATCGAACCTGCACGGGTCTCCCCACATGAACCTGAATCATGCGCGTCTACCAATTCCGCCACAGATGCGTGCAATACTATTTTACACTAAATTTTTTTTGTGTAAAATAAAAAAGTATGAATTATCAGAAAATTATTAACGTAGCCGTAATCGCGCACGTAGATGCCGGAAAGTCGACCCTGGTCGACGCTTTTCTGGCGCAGTCTCATGTCTTCGGGGAACATGAAGAAATCGTTGAGCAGGTCATGGATTCCAATGACCTCGAAAGAGAAAGGGGAATCACCATCTACTCGAAGAACTGCAGTATCAACTATCTGGACTATAAGATCAACATCGTTGATACTCCGGGGCATGCGGATTTCTCCAGTGAAGTCGAACGCATCATCAAGACGGTCGATACTGTCATTCTCTTAGTCGATTCCAGTGAAGGACCGATGCCGCAGACGCGTTTCGTCCTCAAGAAGTCTCTGGAGGCCAACCTCCGTCCTATCCTACTCATCAATAAGATCGATAAAAAGGACCAGAGGGCCAATGAAGTCATCGATGAAGTCTATGATCTCTTCCTTGATCTGAAGGCCAACGATGATCAGCTCGATTTCCCGATCCTCTACGGTATCGCGAGACAGGGTATTGTCAGATACAATCCGGGCGATTCCAACAACGATATCAATCCGTTATTCGAAACGATCGTCAGACACTGTGATCCGTATCCGGATCTCATGGATCAGCCGTTGAAGATGCAGGTGAGTGCGCTGGCCTATGACGACTATATCGGCCGTATCGGTATCGGCAGAGTCTACAGCGGTGTCATCAGACAGAACGTCCAGGTCGGTGTCTCCAATATGAATGGCAAGAAGGTCAACCAGAAGATCGCCAACCTCTATAACTATCAGGGTCTCAAGCGTACAGCAGTGAATGAAGCCCAGTGCGGCGATATCGTCCTCGTCTCCGGTATCAGCGATATCGAGATCGGCGATACGATCTGCGAAGCAGGGGTCTTTGATCCGATGCCTTCCATCGTCATCGAAGAACCGACATTGTCCATGAACTTCATGGTCAACTCCTCCCCGTTCCAGGGAAGAAGCGGAAAATATGTCACCAGCCGCAACATCAAGGAAAGACTGCAGAAGGAACTGGAAGTCAATGTCGGTCTGAAGGTAGAAGATACGGATACGACGGATAAGTTCAAGGTCTCCGGAAGAGGAGAACTCCATCTCTCCATTCTTCTTGAAAACATGAGAAGAGAAGGCTATGAAGTAGCTGTCTCCAGACCGGAAGTCATCATGAAGAAGATCGACGGTGTCTTATGCGAACCTGTCGAAGAAGTCATCTGTTCGGTACCGACAGAATACAGCGGTACGGTCATCAATAAGCTCAACCTGAGAGAAGGCCAGATGGTCGATATCGAAGATGAAGGCTCCTATGAGAAGATCATCTATCATGTCCCGACCAGAGGCTTATTAGGCTACCGCAGCGAATTCATCAACGACACCAAGGGTGAAGGCGTCATGGTCAGAAAGTTCATCGAATACCAGCCGTTCGCGGGCGAGATCCCGGAAAGACTCAACGGTGCTCTGATCTCCATGGCTACCGGCAAGACGATGACCTACGCCTTATGGAACCTTCAGGAAAGAGGTCCGCTCTTTGTGGGACCGGCTACGGATGTCTATGAAGGCATGATCGTCGGCATGTCCAACAAGAACCAGGATATCGAAGTCAACCCGACCATCAACAAGAAGATGACAGCTGTCCGTTCTACCGGCAATGATGAAGCGATGAAGCTCGTTCCGCACAAGGTCTTCTCCCTCGAAGAAGCCCTGGAGTTCATCAACGAAGACGAACTGGTCGAGATCACGCCGGATGATATCCGCCTGAGAAAGAAATACCTGACCAACCTCGATCGAAGAAGACACATGAGAGAGGTCAACAAGGCGGCCGGAGAAAACAATAAATAAAAAAAGAAGGGCAACCTTCTTTTTTACTGAACGTGCAAATTGATATAACGGTGATGAGAATAATATGAGAAGAAGTTGAGACAGGAACAGAAGAAAAAGGTGATACTGTTTCTGTAGAAAGGAAAGAAAGCGTTTTGTCAGAGGATCGATAATCCTGAATTAGCATAATTATGCTAAGATTTAGGAGGAGGAAGAATCATGGAAAAGATACGTCCTGTGTCAGATCTCAGAAATCACTTTGCGGAGATATCCCGGCAGGTCCATGAGACGAATGAACCGGTCTTTCTGACGAAGAACGGATTCGGGGATATGGTCGTGCTGAGTATGGAAGCCTATGAGGAAATGCAGTTTCAAAGCGAGGTCTACTTCAAGCTGAAAGAAGCGGAAAGACAGGCGGAAAGCAGTATGAAGACTTTCTCGTCCAAGGAAGTGCTCAGGGATCTGAAGAATCTGCTTGATCAGTGATATGTATCGGATAGAATATCTGGAAACAGCTCTGCAGGATCTGCGGGAGATCGTCCTGTATATCCGGGATGAGCTGAATGATCCGGAAGCGGCGAAGCGTCTGGCGGAGAAGATCTTAGCCAAAGGGGAGACGCTGTCTGTGTTTCCCTATGGAAGACCGGTCTATTTTCCAATGAGAAAGCTTTCTCATGAGTATCGGACGATCTATACAGATCACTACACTCTCTTCTACTGGATAGAGGAAGAAAAGAAGACCGTCTATATCGCCAGAGTCATCTATTCCGGAAGGAATATGGCGGGCATTCTGAAATAGTCATTCGGAAGGAAAGAAAAAGACCTCGTAAGAGGTCTTCGTTTTGTGATCGTCTCGTAAAGACTAGTCTTCTGTCGCAACACCGGTGATCGCGTCACGGGATGCGCAGGTCTTGCATAAGCGGACACGGTTGGCGGCGATGGCCTGTTCCACCGTTCCATAGGTCAGCTGTTCCGACTGGTTGAGGTGGGAACAGTCGTCATGGGTGTGATAGACCTTTCCGAAGGTAGACCAGTAGACAGTCTCATCACCTAAGACATCGACAGCCGCTTCCTTCTGTTCGAGGGAGACCGGGTTCCAGTCATAGGAGGAGACACCTCCTATCAGCATACAGATAACAGCGGCGACGACAGCGATGGTCTTGGTCTTCTTGTCGGCGTCCTTGTTGATGAGGACCAGGACGACGAACGGGAAGAAGCAGAGTGCCATGGCGATCAGGCCCATGTTGTTCCATAGCCAGAATTTCGTCTTGTTCTTCTCGGATACCGGATCGATGTGATTGGCCTTCTTCCAGAGCTGGGCACCGACGATGACGAGGATCAGGTCAAGTACCAGGAAGCCGACCAGCTGTACGATCTGGGAGACGAAGCGCAGGTCGATCTTGCCTAAGAAGACAAAGAGTGCACAGACCTGGAGCGCAAAGGCAGCGACCCAGCACAGGACAGCTCCGATACGGTAGCCGCCCGCGTTGCCGGTAGGCTTGGCTTCTTTTCTGTTGGAGACAGCAGCAGTATTATCCGCTGCGACGTAGGTTTTCTTTTTTCTTTCAGCCATATTGATGATTCCTCCTTGAAAATATCCCCTTGTATATATCTATTATAGCTTCTTTTGAAAGAAGTGCTTACCGATCAGCCGTCAATACGACGAGTGTACTTGTCGAAAAGAGGCTGGACGAGTTTATAGAAGAACAGGAAGAGCAGGACTTCCACGGGGATGAGCGCGAGATTCTTGACGAGGGATTTGCCCAGATAATAGAGGTAGCCCCGGCCGTAGAGAAGATAGGACCACAGGGATCCTAAGAGGATGTTTACGAGGATGTTGACAGAAGCTTTGGCTGCCAGGACCCTCTTCCAGTCGACCTTCTTATGTAAGAATAACCAGTAGATGGCCATGGAGAGGACAGCAGTCAGCGTATATCCGGCGAAGAAAGGCCCTGTCGGATAGACGAAGAAGGACACGAGATCTTCCGTAAGCGCATAGAGAAGAGCCATCGGCAGAGGGTAGTTCGCCGCGATCATCATCGTGATCAGGAAGGTGAAATAGATGCGCAGATTGACGCCGACAGGGATATAAAAAAAACTGACGACGACGTTGACTGCCAGCAGGATAGCCATGATGGACAACTTCCTAGTATTCATAAAAACATTCTAGCACATTATGATACAATGGATTTATGGAATTGCTCGCGGTATTAAAGCAGACAAAGGACTTGGAGAGGATACGCTATTCCGGTTTGGACGGCGTGATCTTCGGGTCTTCTTTTTGTTTGAAAAACCCTTTATCCATTGCGACATTGAAGAAGGTCTGCGAGTACTGCGACCTCGTTTCCCTGAAGAAATACATCGTCATCGATGCCTTTGTACCGGAGGAACTCAAGAGCGAACTCTACGTCTATTTCGACATCCTCCTCTCCTGCAAAGTCGACGGTATCTACTTCCATGACTTAGCGGTCTATGACGTCGCTTTGAGCTATGGACGTACTGATCTGCTGATCTATGACGGCATGACCATGATGGCCAATTCCCTGGAAGCCTCCTTCTTTTTAAACAAGGGGATCTCCGGTGTCGTCATCGGCAGGGAACTCTCTTTAGAGGAAGTCACTGAGATGATCGGGACCTTCCCGAATCAGCTGGACATGCAGGTATTCGGCAGATTCCGTCTCTCCTATTCCAAGAGGGATTTCCTGACGGATTACTTCGAAGAGACCGGACAGCTCTATGATGTCCGCGACAGAGATGATGTCACTCTCATGGAAGAGACGAGGAACTATAAGATGCCGGTGATCGAGAATAACTACGGCACCCAGATCTACACCGACTTCATCTTTGAGATGTACCGGGAACTTCCGATACTGGGACCGTATCTCAAGCGTGCCATCATCGACTCCGCTTTCATTCCTGAAAAGCTCTATTTCAAGGTACTCCGCGACTATAAGCGTCTGACAAAGGACAATGTCGATTTCTTAAGAGAATCACTGTACAACGACTATGCCAACGAGGGTCTCTCCTCGGGTTACCTGTACGAGAAAGTCAATATCACCAAGGTCAAATGAAAAAGATAGAACTGCTGGCTCCCGCAAAGGACCTGTTCAAAGCGAAGATCGCCATTCTCTATGGGGCTGATGCCGTCTATGTAGGCGGTACGTCTTTTTCGCTGCGCTCGAGAGCTTCCAACTTCACTCTGGAAGACCTCAAGGAACTCTCCTCTTTTGCGAAAGCGCGTGGAGCCAAGGTCTATGTCACCGTCAATATCGTCTTCCACAACAGCGATCTGGTAGGACTCAGAGAATATCTTCTGACACTGGAAGCGATCGGGATCGATGCCATCATCGTCTCCTCGCTCTCTGTGGCCTCCTTATCCAAACAGATCGCCCCGAATATGGAAGTGCACATCTCCACCCAGCTGTCTGTCCTGAACTCTTCTGCCTGCAAGACCCTTTCTCTGTGGGGTGCGGACAGGGTCGTACTGGCCAGGGAGGCATCCATGGAGGATATCGCCGCGATCGCGAGAAAGAGCGATCTGCCGTTAGAAGTCTTCATCCACGGCGGCATGTGTTCCAACTACTCGGGACGCTGCGTCCTCTCCAACCGCATGAGCGGAAGAGATGCCAACAGAGGAGGCTGTGCCCACTGCTGCCGCTGGCGCTACCACGTCTTTGAAAACAACATCCGCATCTCGGATGATCAGACCCTTCTGACCATGTCTTCCAAGGACCTCCGTGCGAGTGCCTATGTGGAAGATATGATCTATGCCGGTGTGGCTTCCCTGAAGATCGAAGGACGCATGAAGTCGGAGTACTACATCGCCCAGGTCGTCAGGACCTACCGGAAGATGATCGACGAGATCTATGAAAAGGGCTCTCTCACCAAGGAAGCTCTGGAATACTACGACAGTGAACTGGCCAAGGCGGAGAACCGTCCGGCCGATGACGGCTTCCTCTCCGGAAAGTGCGGCAGCGACAAGCACCTCTACGAAGAGACAGACCACGTCACCCACGAATACGCAGCCTATGTACGGAACTACGATCCGAAGCGTTCCCTGGCTCTCATCGAAGTCAAGAACCGCTTCTTTGAGGGCGATGAACTGGAAGTCATCTCTCCGAAAGAGACCCGTACCTTCAAGGCTGTCCTCCTGTTCGACGAGAACTGGAAAGAAGTCACTTACGCCAATAAGGCGATGCAGCTGCTCTATATGCGTGTCCCGTTTGAAGTCCACAACGGCGACATGATGCGGAAGGCCTCCCATGATCGCTGAGGGAGCCATCTCTGTCAAAGCAGCTTTACTGAACGGAAAAAGGGACGTCCATGAGATCTATCTCCGCAGGGGGAAGGATTCCCGGGATGTCCGTTTCATCATGAAGAAGGCAGCGGAAAAGGGGATCCCGGTCAGGATACTGGAAGAAGGGGATCTTTTTTCTGTGCTGTCCGGGAAGAGCCACGGCGGCATCGGGGCGGAGGTATCCGAAAGACGGAACGACGATCTCAAAGAGGGAGATATCCTCTATCTCGATGGGATCGAAGATCCTTTCAACCTCGGCTACATCCTGCGCAGCGCCTGTGCTTTGGGAGTCGAGAATATCCTCTTAGGAAAAAGAGATTACTCCACGATGGAGATGCAGATCCTGAAGTCTTCCGCCGGTGCCTATGACCAGCTCAATATCAGGGTCATGGATGATGAGCTGACCGAGCTGAAGAAGCGGAAGAAGGCGGGCTATACGCTCTATGGCTTATACCGCGGCGATGACTCCAGAGACATCTTCGATACTGCATTCAAGGAGAATGCCCTGTTTATCTTAGGCGGTGAAAAAAGAGGGATCAAAAAGGAAGTCCTGGATCTCTGCGATGAGACGCTCTTCATCTCCTACGGCAGTAACTTCCGCAATGCGCTCAATGCGGCAGCGGCTGCCGATGTCGTTCTGACACTGCGCTACAGCCAAAGGAGAGGGAAATGATCACATCTCTGGATAATAAGAAAGTCAAGGAGTGGACCAAGCTCCATCAGAAGAAATACCGGAAGGAAGAATACCTGCTGATGACAGCGGAAGCCATAGAGGCTGCCCGGGAACACGGCTATCTGAGGACCCTCATCTACACCGGAGAGCCTCCTTTTGAATACCCGGTCTCCTATGAAGTATCAAAGGAAGTCATGGAGAAGATCACGGCCGGAAGGAATGTCCCGTACTGCGCTACCGCTTCTTTGATCAAAGAGAGCGAAGACTGGGGAAAACGCGTCTTCCTGCTCGATCATCTGCAGGATCCTCTCAATATCGGCAGGATCATGGAGACGGCTCTTCTCTTCGGTTTCGATTCGATCATCCTGTCTGAGGAATGCGCGGATATCACCCATGAAAAAGTCCTGGAGGAAAGCCGGGGCGCCCTCTATCATCTTCATATCTCCACCGGGGATCTCAGGGAGAAGATCTTCTCTTTGAAGGAGAAGGGATTCCGGGTCTACGCGACAGGATTACGGGGTGAAACAAAAGAACTCCATGAAGTCACGGAGTCTGAAAGAATGGCTTTTGTATTGGGAAATGAAGGATCCGGTGTCTCGGAAGAGATCATGGATATCGCGGATGAGATCGTCAAGATCGACATGGACAACATCGATTCCCTCAATGTCGCCATGGCCGGATCGATCGTCGCCTACCGCTTCCGCCTTCTCTAATAGCGCACAGTAAAATTCTTTTCGTCCTGGATACAGGAGATCTCCTTATACGCATAGTCATAGATCTCCGCAAAGCCCCGCTTCTGCAGGGTCTTTTTTAAAAACTCATCGACTTTCTCTCCCTGGACTTCTGCCTCGACATTGGCTCCGGCATTTCTCACCCAGCCTGTCAGTCCCAGTTCCCTGGCGATGTGCAGCAGCTGGAAGCGGAAACCGACACCCTGGACAAGTCCCTGGTAGACGATATGATATCTTTTCATAAATCTATTATTTCATTGATTGGAGTTTTGTTAAAATAAAAATGGCAAAGGAGAATACTATATGATCGATATCAAAATCGTCAAAGACAAAAAAGAAGTCGCGGAAGAAGCCTTCAAGGTCATGAAGCCGTATCTGCAGCCGGGAAAAGTTCTCGGTCTGGCTACCGGTTCCAGTCCGTTAGGGATCTATGAACTGATGATCAAAGACCACAAGGAAAACGGCACCAGCTACAAGGACATCCTGACTTTCAACCTCGATGAATATGTCGGACTGCCGATCACACACCGCGAGTCCTACTACCGTTTCATGCATGACAATCTCTTCAACTACATCGATATCCCGGAAGAAAACATCCACGTACCGAGCGGTATCGGCGAAGATCTCGACGCACAGTGCGAAGCCTATGAGAAGATGCTGGATGAACATCCTGTCGATATCCAGCTGCTGGGACTGGGAAGCGATGGCCACATCGGTTTCAATGAACCGGGGACACCGTTTGACCAGGGTACTCATGTCGGCGATCTGACAGAATCCACGATCCGTGACAACCAGCGTTTCTTCAACGACCTGGGAGAGACCACACCGACCAGGGCCTGCACGATGGGTCCGGCTTCCATCATGAAGTCCAAGAAGATCCTGCTTGTCGCCTATGGCGCCAATAAGGCAGAAGCCGTCAAGGGCATGCTGGAAGGACCGGTCACAGAAGACTGCCCGGCATCCATCCTGCAGAGACATGCCGATGTCACCGTCATCCTCGATGAGGAAGCCGCTTCCTTATTAACGAAGTAAGACAGAGCACCTGAAAAGGTGCTTTTCTTCTGCTTATGAAAATCATGAAAATTTTCTGAAAGAATTGTAAATAAGCCCTGTTTTTCTTAGAATAGAACTATGGCTGATATCATTACGAAAATAGACGACCTGATGTGGGGTGTCCCGATGATCGTGTTCCTCTTCGGAGCCCATCTCTATCTCACATTCCGGACGCGTTTTGTGCAGAAACACATCTTCAAGGGCATCATGTACTCCTTAAAAACAGGTGATGGAAAAGGAGACCTGAGTATTTTTGGATCTTTGATGACCGCTCTATCCTCTACGATCGGCACCGGCAATATCATCGGTGTCGGAACAGCGATCGTTCTGGGAGGACCGGGAGCTGTCTTATGGACCTGGCTGGCCGGTATCCTGGGCATCGCCACGAAATACGGGGAGACCTTCATCGCGGTCAAATACAGAAGGAAGAAAGAAGACGGAACTTATCTGGGCGGAGCCATGACGGCACTGGAGCACCTGAATATGCCGTTCCTGGCGAAGCTGTTCGCTGTCTTTGCGGCCTGTGCGGCCTTCGGTATCGGCTGTGCGACACAGTCCAACGCGATCGCCGAAGTCCTGGAAAACAACTTCTCCTTCAACCGTGTCGTCATCGGTGTCGTATTATGCGCAGCAGTCGCCATCGTCACCTTCGGCGGCGTCAAATCGATCGCAAGAGTCTGCGAGAGACTCGTGCCGATCATGTCCATCGTCTATACTCTCGGATGTCTTGTCATCCTGATCATCAATGTCCGCTATCTCCCGGCGACCCTGGGTCTCATCCTTTCCAGTGCCTTTACCACGAAGGCCATGGCCGGAGGCTTCATCGGCTCTACCCTGATGATCGCAGCCCGCTATGGTATCGCCAGAGGCCTCTTCTCCAATGAATCCGGTATGGGAAGTGCCCCGATGGCTTCCGCTGTCGGCAACGCGAAGAATGCGGTCAAGCCGGCCCTGGTCGGTTCTACCGGTGTCTTCTGGGATACCGTCGTTGTCTGTCTGATGACAGGTCTTGTGATCTGCAGCAGCGTCATCGCCAATGATGCCGTCACTTCGATCGGTCTCAACGGCTCCCAGCTCGTCACTGCCTGCTTCAATACGATCCCGTACCTCGGCAAGCCTCTTCTCATATTCGGCATCCTGACCTTCGCCTATTCCACGATCTTGGGATGGTCCTATTTCGGAGAGACCTGCTTCACCTATCTCTTCGGCACGAAGAGTGTGAAACTCTATCAGGCCATGTGGATCATCGTCGCCTTCCTGGGTGTCGTCGCCAAACTCGATGTCGTCTGGAACATCGCCGATATCCTCAACGGTGCCATGTGCATCCCGAACATCATCGCCGTCATCCTATTAAGCAATGTCATTGCGAAGGAGACGAAATACTACCTCGACGAGGGACACCTCGAAGAGGAAGATCCAAGTATCGAATAAGAGGCGTCAGCCTCTTTTCTGTTTCACCGTCTTTTCATCTGAAACTGTTAAGATAGAACTATGAAAGAAAACACGAATATCCTCACGCTTCTCAC
>JAFOMB010000238.1 GCA_017419065.1 Erysipelotrichaceae bacterium
CAGGCGGAGATTTTCTTCTATCTCTCCGCGGAAACAATCGAGGAAGACTGGCGGAACTGTGTCCCTTATCCGGGAAGTCTCTTCATCGTCGGAGACCCGAAGCAGTCCATCTACCGCTTCCGCAATGCGGATATCGCCTCCTTCAAGAGAGTCGGAGAGATGTTTGAAAAAGAGGGCTGTTCCTCATTGAAACTGAATACGAACTTCCGTTCTGCGCCATCTGTCTGCGACTGGTTCCGCGAGACCTTCCGGAAGATCCTGAGCGAAGATACAGAAGACCAGTGTGCTTTTGAAGACATCTACGCCGGAAGAAAGGAAGACACGGAAGGGACGCTGTGCGGGGTCTATTCCTATCCTGTCAACAAAGACAAAGGAAAGAAGAACGATGAAGACAGGAAGATCGTCGAGATCATCCGCCGCCTTGTGAACAACGACGCCATCCTGATACAGGATCGAGGTCAGAGAAGAAAGATCCGCTATGGCGATTTCATGATCATCACCGAGAAGAAGGCCTCCACCTCCGAGATCGGGGCCATCCTCCACAAGGAGGGGATCGCCTGCCGCATCGAGGGAGACATGTCCCTGAAAGACTGTCCGGCCTTACTGGATGTGATCGCCATCTACGGGGCTGCCGTCAGGAAGGATTCGAGGAAATACGCCGCTGCTATGGCCAAGGCTGCCTGCTTCGGCTATGAAGATAAAGAACTCTATCCTCTTCTGGAAGACATGACGAAAGAAGAAGTGCCGGAAGATTCTCTGGAAGCTTTACGGCGAAGCCTCATTGCGAAGAAAGACAGCTGTTCCCCATCGGCACTGTTCAAGAAAGCAGCCGATGAAGCGGAAGTGTTCGCCAAGAGCGATCCTTCCAATATCGAATACTTTTACTATGTCCTCTCGCTTTTACGGGACGGGGAAAAGAACGGGACCATCCTCTCCCATGAGGACGCCCTGGAATATCTCGAAGGATTAAGGGACGGCGAAGAGAAACTGGAGCGCTGCGGGGTCCTCTACGAATCCCAGGACAGGGTCCATATCGCCAATGTCCACAAGGTCAAAGGCCTCCAGAACAAGATCGTCATCCTGGCCTCTCCGCAAAAGAAAAGAGCCAGGGAAGCGGACATGCGTACGGAATATGAAGACGGACCGGAAACTGTCTTCTTCAACCTGACCATCAGCGGAAACAAGAAGATCAAGACTTCCTATGCGGAAGAACGCAGGGAGAAGGAAGCGGTCAGTGCGGAAGCGGAGAAGGACAGGATCCTCTATGTCGCCGCGACGAGAGCTGAAAAAGTCCTGATCATCGCCGACCTCTATCATGACGGATCCCGGGAGGAATCCTCCTGGTCCAAACTGCTGGAAGCAGGTCCGCATGAAGACATACTCTCTCTGACAGAAAACTCCTATGGTAAGGTGAAGGGAAGAGAAAAGATCGACGCGAAGGACCTCTATGAACTGGCGAAAAAGGAAGATATCCGGAAGGACTATGAGAATACTTCTTCCTACCGTCTGCTGGCACCGAGCCGTCTGGACGAAGAGATCAAGGGAGACTACGAAGGGGGAAGCGGAAAGAGAGATCCGAAGCTCATCGGATCGCTCGTCCACAAGCTCATGGAAGATCTCGTCTCCTCAAAGGGAAGACTTGATAAAGAGAATCTGATCCAGGCAGCACTGTCCTCTCTGGCTGAAGAGGATGACGGCTACTATAGAAACATCCTAAACGATGTCTATGAAACGATCGCAACCGGCGGCTATCCTCAGGAAGAAGGGGAAGGGGATATCCTGAGACTCCTTCTGGAAGCAGAGGAAGTCTATACCGAAGTGCCATTCTCCTATCGGGAGGGAAGAGACGTATGGAACGGCGTCATTGACGTCCTGTATCGAAAAGAAGGCCTCTGGCACATCGTAGACTACAAGACAGACCATGAGTATCAGGCACACGAAACGCAGCTCAGCGCCTACGAAAAGGCCGTAGAGAGGCTTTTGGGAGTAAAGGCTGACGCCCGTATCTACCACATCCCGATATAAAAGACGATGCAGGGGATGATACAGGAGAACTTGGATTATAATTAGTGACAGGAGGGGAATATGCTGGACCCAAATACAAAAGAACTCTATCTCATCAGAAAGAAGGAAGACCACGGGGAAGTCATCCACATCAATGTCGATGTCATCAACAAGTTCGTCATCCGCGGGGTGACAGACTATGGCGAAAACATCACGATGGTGACGGATATCGAAAACCTGCACTTCCAGTCGAAGGAAGAGGCAGCTGCCTATCTGAAGTCTGAGGGATTTGAAAACATCATTGAAAAGTAAAAGACTACCACGTAGTCTTTTTTACTGCCTGTACAGCTTTTTCTATCCTGTCGTCTTTTCTCTCTTCATCCGTAAAGGAGGCAAGAGACAGGATGGTCTTTTTCATCTCCGGAAGCAGTTCAGGGCATTCTCTTCTGCAAAGATGAAGAAGTCCGTCTTTTCTCGAAGCGGTCGTTCCCAGGAAACCTTCCAGGACGATCACTCTGTGATGGGGATCTAAGATCCCGTTATTAAGACAGAGGAGGAGTCTTTCAAGATAAGGTTTCTTTGGACAGAGACGGTTATCCAGGACGGTATGGAGTCTTGTGAGACAGTACCAGTCATCCTTTGAGGAAGGATCATACTTGTTTAAAAGAGAGTCCGCGAGCTCTTCCAGCCATTCTCTCTTCGTATCATCGGAGATGGACAGACTCCTGAATTCGTTGTGTTTCGAAGGGTCATCATGGTCCATGAAGAAAGAGCTTCCGCAGTAGTCCTGATAATAACGTTTCGCTTCCTGAAGCTCCATAAACACATCATAGCACAGAGTTTGCTACAATGATTATAGGGAGAATAGGGAGGATACTGTATGCCTATCGACAAAAATGTCTTTCTGCATGAAACAGATAAGACGGCATTAAAAGCTCTGGAATCCCTGCCGGGATTCTCCTCTGTCGTCAAGGCCTTCATGAGCGGATGGAATGAAAAGCTCATGTATATCGAAAATATGGCGACGAATGTGCGTATCTCCGATGATCAGCTGAAGAGATACAAGGACATGCTGGGACCGATCTGCACGAAGCTGGGGATCGAGGAACCGGAACTCTTCCTGAGACTCGATGTGCGTCCGAATGCCTGGACCTACGGAGAGAAGAAGCCGTATATCGTCATCACTTCCGGACTTCTTGAAACACTGCCGGAAGAGCTGATCCCGACAGTCCTGGCGCATGAGTGCGGTCATATCGCCTGCCACCATGTCTTATACAGGACGATGGGGACGATGATCCTCAACGGTCTTTTCACAGCTTTTCCTCTGACAGCGGTCGCAGTGCTCCCTTTGAAAGCGGCCTTTGCCTACTGGATGAGATGCAGCGAATACTCTGCCGACAGGGCAGCGATCCTGTGCGACGGCACTGATGAGAAGCTCGTGCAGATGTGCATGCGCTTTGCGGGCTTTACCAGGGATGTCGAAGGGGAAATGAATCTCGATGCCTTTATGAAACAGGCGGAAGAGTATCGGGAACTCATACAGAGCGATAAGGTAAACAAGGCCATGGAGTTCATGAAGTACTCCTTCAGCGATCATCCGCTCAATGCGGTGAGAGCCTATGAAGCCAGAAGCTGGCGGAATACCGAGGCCTTTGAAAAATCACAGCGCTACTTTGAAGCCTATCAGAGAGGTGAAGCACCGGAAGAATTCCCGCTCGATGTCGATGTGCACTCTCTGATCGGAAGAGATGTGAAGGAAGCGGAAGAGAGTTTCCGGAAGAAGGGCTTTAGAAACATCTCTCTGGAAAGAGATACCGCGAGATCGCTCTTCGGAAGAAACGACACGGTCACGAAGATCACCGTTGGCTCCAACAGCGACGCTCAGGAGGGAGACTGGGTGAACTATGACACACCGATCATCCTCCGTTACTACCTGCCATACAGCGATGAGGAAGTGAGAGCCATGCATCCGGGAGAGATCCGCATGCCGTACAGCTCGAACTTCTTCACCGGGAAGAAGAAAGATGACGTCTGTGCCTACCTGGAGAAGATGGGCTTCGACTATGTCACGACCGAGGCCGTCTATGATGTCCCGGCTGAAGGGAACTGGTCTTTAGGAAGGGTCATACGCCTGGAAGGAGATGTCCCGTCCTTTGAAAGAGGGGACTGGCTGAAGGCAGATACCTTCTTCAAAGTCGTCTATCATGAAAGAAAAGAGCTGAACTGATTCAGCTCTTTTTCAAGTTATACTTGAATTAGAAAAGGAAAGTTCCTGCCGGACATGCTGGCAGAGGACGAAGGACGGCGTTAGGATGATGATGCAGGAGGTAAGTGTATGACAACAGGTGATAAAATCAGGAAAAACCGCAAGGATAAGGGTTACTCTCAGGAACAGCTCGCGGAGCTGCTCGGTGTGAGTTTTCAGGCAGTCTCCTCCTGGGAAAGGGATGAATTCCTCCCGGAAACAGGACGTCTGAAGGAACTCTGCCGTATTCTCGACATGTCTCCGTCTTATCTTCTCAGGGATGACGCGGAACTCGATACACAAAAGGAACTCTTCGACTGGAAGAGGATGAAAACCTTCATCAAAACTTCCGCGAAAAACTACGGGCTCAGGGAGTGCGCGAAAGCACTGGACTATGCGGAGGAAGCCCATAAAAACCAGCTCCGCAAAAAGTCGGACACGCCTTACATCTACCATCCATTCAATATGACCTGCCATCTGCTGGCCATGGGAATCCGGGAGGATGACATCCTGGCAGCCACGCTTCTCCACGATGTCGTGGAGGACTGCGGGGAAAAGGCGGAGGACCTGCCGTTTTCTGAGGAAGTAAAACACCTCGTAAGTCTGCTGAGCTTCGACAAGGGAAGCCAGAAAAGCCGCAAGGAAAAGCTCGATGAGTATTATGAAAGGATCGGAAAGGATCCAAAGGCTTCTCTCATAAAATGCACGGACCGCTGCAACAACCTCACCACCATGGCCTGGGGACTGGATGTCTCCAGACAGCTGCGCATGATACGGGAAAGCGAGGAGTACATACTGCCGCTTCTCAAAGTCGTCAAAAAGGAACCGGCATATAATGACGCGGCGTGGTTATTGACTTACCAAATCGAAAGCATGCTGGAAATATACAAGAACCTGCTGTAAGAAAAAGAGCTCGTGAGAGCTCTTTCCTTATTCTTCGAGGGACGCTGCTGCCTTTTCCAGCCACTCCGTGATGTGGATGTGCTGCGGGCAGGCATCTTCACACTGCAGGCAGTGGATGCAGTCGGAAGCCTTTCCGGCATTCGCCGTGACCTGTCTGTATTTTCTCTTGGCGTCATCCGTGAGGCCGTAGACCAGATCTCTGTTCATGGCAGCGAAGATGTCCGGGATCGGGATGGACATCGGACAGCCGTCGGTACAGTAGTGGCAGGCCGTACAAGGGATCTGCGGGATAGAAGCGAGGATCTCCTGGGCCTTGGCGATGACGGCCTGTTCCCTTTCATCCAGCGGCTTGAAGTTGCCCATGTAGGAGGTGTTGTCTTCCATCTGGGCGACATTGGACATACCGGATAAGACGACCATGACCTGATCGAGGGAAGCGACATAGCGGATCGCCCAGGACGGGACAGACATGTCCGGTGCTTCACTCTTGAAGAGATCGACGATCTGCTTCGGCGGATTGGCCAGAGTACCGCCCTTGACCGGCTCCATGACGATGACCGGCTTGTTGTGCTTGACACAGACTTCATAGTTGGCACGGCTCTGGACATTCGGATCGTTCCAGTCAGCCCAATTGATCTGCAGCTGGACGACTTCGACATCCGGGTGATCGGCCAGAAGCTTATCGAGGACTTCCGGAGAATCGTGGAAGGAGAAACCGTAGTGTCTGATCTTTCCTTCTTCCTTTGCCTGTTTGACGAAATCCCAGAGTCCGTACTTGTCGTAGTTCGGGATGTTGTTGGCAGAGAGTGCGTGGAGGAGATAGAAATCGAAATAGCCGGCTCCGGTCCTCTCCAGGGAGATGTCCAGTTCCTTTTTCGCTTCTTCTGCGGATTTGACGGCCCAGTCACCGGCGTTGAGTTTGGATGTCAGGTAGTAGCTCTCACGCGGATGTCTTTCTACAAGGGCCTTTCTGATAGCTTCTTCACTGCCGTTGTAGACATAGGCAGTATCGAAATACTTGAGTCCTGCTTCCAGAAAGCGGTCGACCATCTGAGAGGTCTGCGGGACATCGATGCTGCCGTCTTCGTTTTTCGGCAGTCTCATGAGTCCGAAGCCGAGCTTCGGAATGTCCATTCCAAAGAAATTCTTCATACTTATCCTCCTGTATCTTCTTTTTCAGTATAGCATCTTCTTTACTTCTCTTACCTGTGTCATGAGACACTAAATCAAAAAAGAACTCCGGAGAGTTCTTCAGAAGAAGAGGGATCTGCTTCTGTGCAGAAGCAGGATGATGAGGATGGAGATGTAGAAGAAAGCCTTGATCAGGGCGAAAGAGGAGATCCTCCCTTTAAGTTTGAAGGAGACTGAGGCGATGGAGAAGAGGGTGAAACCCAATGCCAGGGCATAGGATGGCATCCCTTTGTGAAGGAAGATGACGAGGGCTGTGAGGCCCTGGACGATACCGACGATAAAAGTCACCAGACCCATCTTCTTCGCGAAGGCCTTTTTCTTTTCCGGATCGGACAGCTTCGAAAGGGTCCTGTCGGAGAGCTCTAACGGATTGAGCTCTCTTTTCCCGGACATGTATATTAAACCGGTGACCAGGGAGAAGATGCAGAGGACAGAATAGAATATCCCGCTGAGAAATAAGAGCGGATGGACAGAGAGCAACGGCATGGCTTACTTCCTGATGAACCGGGAATCCTTTTCTTCTCCGGCTATAGATGTGTAGCGCTCGACGGTCATGTGGAGATCGTACTTTTCTCTAAGCTCAGCGATCGTCTTCATCATCGGTGTCTGATGATGTCTGTCGATAGCTTCCTGGCTTTCCCAGGAGTCGATGAGGAGGAGTTCTTCCGGGTCCTCCAGGGAGAGGTAGTATTCATAGCGGAGATTGCCTTCTTCCTTCCGGATGAGGTCTACCGTACCGCTTTCGATCATCTCTTCCGCAAACTTCTTCGCGGAACCGTTAGTACCTTTGTATCGCAGATTGACTGTAATGGACATGATTGCCTCCTTTACTTGGCGATCCTGTTTAAGAATACACCTATCTCTTCCATATTCATACCGGCATTGAGGAGACAGTTCTCCGCAGCCTCTGAAAGATCGGTCGTTTCCAGGTCCGCTTCCGCATCACTGAGGATGAACTTCAGCATCGCGTCAACCAAAAACAGGACTTTTCAGTCCTGTTTCCTGTCGAATGGTGGAGCATACGGGACTCGAACCCGTGGCCTCTTCCATGCCATGGAAGCGCGCTCCCAGCTGCGCTAATGCCCCATCTGTACCTATTCTACCACAAGAACAGGAAAATAGAAGAGGGAAAAAACATCAGCTGCATACAGGGTTTCAGATGACTCTGGCGATCAGGCAGTCCTCAAAGAGGAATAGGATCTCCGCTTCGCATTCTTCCCCGATCCTGTCGTAGAGCCTTCCGGCTGAGAAGGAACCTCTGGCGACAGTCGAGACGCTGTTGGCGACATAGCCGCAGGGAATGTCCTTACTGCGGAAGGCTTTGATGGCTTCATCGTCGAAGGGATTGTCGTGGTCTTTCTTGAGAAGGAGGGTCTGACCGGGACGCAAGGCGTGATCGGCGAGATGGGAGTGGATATGCGTGATGGTGAGACAGAGGTCTTTTTCGTTTATCATAGGGTTTCTTCTTTCTATCTGTCTCCATGATAGGAAAAGGGAGGTGCCAAAAATGTGCCATTGACAGAAAAACTGTTTTAAAGAACTGTTCAGTATCCTTAAGAGAGATGAAGAACAATTCTCAAAAAAGAGGGGTTAATATAAAGAAAGCCCTTTCATAATATTCAAATATTTTATATAATGTACTTTGCGTAAAATACGTGCATTATACGTAAGGGGAGTAAATCATATTATGTCTACTATTTCTAAAGAACAGAAAGAGATAGCACGTCTGAAGAAGGATCAGACATTCCATCAGCATAAGAACTATCTCATTTTTCTTGTCGTCATCCTCACGATCGTCTACATCGTCGATGAGCTGACCTCCAGTGTCCGCGGCGTCGTCGATTCCTTCACGATCTGTGACCTCTTCAACACGACTTTCGGAACACCGGAATATGACCGGGCATCCTCGACACTAGGTCTTGTCACAACGGGTGCTTACCTGATCTATCTGGTATCGCCTTTCTACAAGTCTCTGGCTGACCGTTTCGGAAGAAGACTCTTCCTCGTCATCAATACACTCGGCATGGGTGTCGGTATGTTAGTAAGCATCATCTCCGGCAATGTCGGTCTGTATCTGCTGGGATGCGTCATCATGACGTTCTTCACGCCGAATGATGTCCAGGTCCTCTACATCATGGAATGCGCCCCGAAGGAGCACAGAGCCAAGATCTGTTCCATCACCAAGGGTATCGCCCTGATCTCCGTTTCCTTGTTGGGTGTCTTCGTCAACGCCTTTGTCAAGAGAGAGAATCCGGCTACCTGGCGTTTAGTCTACATCGTCCCGATCATCCTGGCCTTCGTCATCGGTATCGCGGCCATCTTCTTCGTCAAGGAGACGCCGGTCTATACCGAAAAGAGATTACAGTATCTTGAAGCCAGCGAAGAAGAGAGAAAAGCTCAGGAAGCTGCTGAAAAGGCAGCTGAAGAAGAGGAAAAGAAGAAGAACAAAGGCGGCGTCATGGCAGCCTTCCGCTACATCTTCACTCATAAGCAGACCAGAGCCCTGGCTCTTGTCGCCATCCTCTTATCCATCTCCACCGGCTATACCGGCAAGTATCAGAACATGCTGGAAGTCGGTGTCACCAGAGGTGTCATGACCGCTGCGGATTCCGCATTGATCTTAACGGTCTATCCGATCATCAACGGTATCTTCACTCTCATCGGCGGCTTCATCACCGATGCCCTGGGCAGAAAGAAATCCGCTCTCATACTCGGCATCTGGGCTGCTGCCGGACTGGCTGTCTTCGCCCTGGGATGCACGACCAATCTCGATCCGTACATCACGTCGATCGCTTACGGTATCTCCATTGCGGGACTCTGGTCGATCTCCGATATGATCTACTTCGTCATCACGTCCGAGTCCACTCCGACAGAACAGCGTGCCGCTGTCGTCGGTAGCATGCAGCTGGTCGGTATGGTCGGTATGGGTCTCAACATGGTCTTCAATAACCTCGTGACCCGCTTCGCCGGTTCCATGAACCTGCCGAAGGTCCTGACGGCTACCTATCTGCCGCTTCTGATCCTGTCGGTCGCCATCCTTCTCTGGAAGGTGCGTGAGACCAAGGATGTCGATCTCGACAACGTACAGGAAGACTGAGTCATGAAGTGGTTCCTGATCATCCTCCTCATCCTGGTGATCGCCGTTTTACTGGCAGCGGGATACGTCGTCTTTGCGGGTGTTCTGGATACGCAGTTCAAGATGCCGGGAAGCAGGAAGAAGAAAGAAGAGGAAGAGAAACCGGCAGATGACGGGATCGACGGTCCGAATGATCTGATGCGGCCGACCGCGAGAAAACTCTACGCCTTCCGGAAAGAGTGTCTCGGGGACTTTGAGAAGCTTCCGTTAGAAGATGTATGGACTTCGTCATTTGATTCCCTGAAACTCCATGGCAGACTCCTGAAGGGTGATCCGAAGGAAATTGTCATCTGTGTCCACGGCTACCGTTCCAGCGTCGAGGAAGACTTCGTCGATCGGGCGAAGATCTATGCGGACAGAGGTTCAACCGTCCTCTTCGTGGATGACCGTTCCCATGGGAAGTCCGAAGGAAGATATATCGGCTTTTCCGAACTGGACCGCTTCGATGTGAAGTCCTGGGTCGACTGGATCAATGAACACTATGAAGATCCGAGGATCTATCTCCACGGCGTCTCCATGGGCGGCGCGACCGTCGTACACTGTGCCGACATGCATTTAAAGAATCTCGCCGGCATCATCGCCGACTGCCCATTCGATTCCATCCGCGGCATCACCAGAGCCCTGATGAAGGAGAGCTATAAGATCCCGTATTTCCCGGTCGGCTATATCGCCGGGTTCTGGTCCAAACTGATCGCCGGGATCGACTTCGACAGATCCCAAGGTGAAGTCTGCGCCGCGCACAGCGATGTGCCGATGGTCTTCATACACGGGAAAACAGACAACTTCGTACCGTGGGAAATGTCTGAGAAGATGTATGAAGCCTGCACGAAACCGAAGAGGATCCTCTACGTCGACAAGTGCGGACATGGGGCTGCATATATGCTGGCGAAGGAAGAATACACGGATCTCGTCAATGAACTCTTAGACGGAAAGATACAGTAAGACATGGGTGACCATGTCTTATTTTTTGAACAGAAGACGTGATAAAGTGATAGTAAAGAGAGGTATGACTATGAGTAAGGAAATACGCTGTCCGAACTGCGGCACGATGATACAGATCGATGAGAGCACTTATCAGACGATACTCGATCAGGTGAGAAGCGAAGAATTTGAAAAAGAGATCTCTTCCAGAGAGAGAACTCTGAGGAAAGAATACGAGGGGAAAGAGGAACTGCTGAAAAACAGGAATGACGCAGCCCTCAAAGAACTCCGTGCCCAGAAAGACCTGGAGATCGCCAGACTGAAGAGCGAGCTCTCCGGAAAGGAACTGCAGAGTCAGATCGCGGTAAAGGAAGCGGTCGAAGAGAAACAGCAGGAGATCTTCGGTCTGAAGGAGAAGATCAACAGTGAACAGAACCTCTATCTTGAGAAAGAGAACAGTCTGAAAAACGACTATGAGAATAAATTATTGGGCCTTCAGAAGGAAGTGGAATACTATAAGGACTTCAAGGCCAGACAGTCGACGAAGCTCATCGGGGAATCCCTGGAACAGCACTGCTTCAACGAGTTCAACAAGCTGCGACCTCTGTTCCCGAATGCCTATTTTGAAAAGGACAACGTCGTATCCAAGGAGACCGGTTCCAAGGGAGACTTCATCTACAGAGACTATGACGAGGAAGGGACAGAGTTCCTGTCGGTCATGTTTGAAATGAAGAACGAAGCGGATGAGACAGCCACCAAGCACCGCAATGACCAGTTCTTCAAGGAGCTTGATAAGGACAGACGGGAGAAGGGCTGTGAATATGCTGTCCTGGTCTCTATGCTGGAAGCTGACAACGATCTCTATAATAACGGGATCGTCGATGTCTCCCATGTCTATCCGAAGATGTATGTCGTCCGCCCGCAGTTCTTCATCCCGATCATCACTTTATTGAGGAACGCAGCGCTCAACACAGTCGGGTATAAAAAAGAACTCATCCGCATGCAGGAGGAGAACATCGACATCTCGCACTTTGAAGAGAATATGAACACCTTCAAGGAAGGCTTCGCGAGAAACTACCGTCTGGCATCCGAGAGATTCGCCAAGGCCATCGAAGAAATCGACAAGACGATCGATCATCTCCAGAAGACAAAGGAGAATCTGCTGAAGACAGACGACAACCTCCGTCTCGCCAATAATAAAGCCCAGGATCTCTCCATCAAGAAACTCACGAAAAACGCGCCGTCCATGGCGAAGCGCTTCGAAGAAGAAAAAGAAAAGGACCTCTGAGGTCCTTTTTGATTTTTAGTCTTTGTAGAAACGGAGGTTCTCGAAGTACTTGTTCAGGATCGAGTTGAATTCGTTCCAGAGTTCATCTTCATGATCTCTGCCGGCGTTTCCGACTTCTTTCCATCTGGCTCTTAAGC